>NJBO01000002.1:0-199577 GCA_005223075.1 candidate division TA06 bacterium B3_TA06
TTACCCCCTGGCCGCGTTCGGCGGCTACCGAATAGATTCCGTCGCGTGTGTATGATGGTGAGATGTATTTTTCGTCTTTCTTGATAAGGGCCTCGAACTTTGGGCCGGGTAGCTTCTTTATCTCAGGCTTGGCCATAACGCCTCCGGGTTTTGTGAACTTCTGCGGAAAGTTTACGGATTAAAACCACACAGTCAAGAAGACAGGATTCTGAGGCGGGATAGTCGTCACGTCAGGGGATTTTTCGATACTAGAACTGTTCAATGATATTAAATGAATTTTATTCACTTTAGGTATTGACAAACTTATGGAATCTGTTTATAATCGGGCGGCGGCTCATGAAGAGCCTGCTTAAAAATAAAGGAGAAGAATCATGAAACGTAAGATCCTAACCCCTGTTGTCCTTGCAGTGGCACTCCTGCTGGTTGCCAGCGCGGTGTGGGCCGAGTCAAACTGGGAAGGCACATTCTGCGAAATAGATCCCTCCCAGTTCCCAGGGATATCAGGAACCTGGAAAGGAACATTCCACACCATCACCACCCCCTCGACTTTCCCTTATTTCTTAGGCACCTGGGACTCAGATGGACACAGTGGTGCTTGTGGTGGAATTGCTCTTCTAGGCACCGCCGCAGGCGACTACTGTGTCGTAAATGGCTGGGCTGAAGTAGACGGCGATACCCTCTACGACTGCTGGAAAGGTTCTTTTAACGAAAAAACCGGTCTAGCCCACGGCACCTGGAAAACAGAACTCTACTACGGCGAATGGGAAGGCAGGATGCTTGAATAAGCCCTTCGATACCCGGCGGGAGTTTAAACCTCCCGCCTTTTTCCTTCTGCCGGAAAGCTTCGTTATCAGAGGTCTAGCCATAAGACCTCCATGATTGCTCAGGTCTATACGTTACGGGTGTTACGGGCAGGTGTGTTACGGGGTCAAGCAGATCGAAACATAAGACACTTGACAACCCGGTGATAAAGGGTATTATAAATTAAGTGAGGGGCGCTCACAGGGGGCGTCCCGAGAGGCAAAAAGGAGGAACCATGAAAAACCCACCCGCAACACCCGTACCCATACGGGGCATTTTTACTATTACTCGGAGCCTGCGCTCCGGTCGCAAGGACATAACACCCGTAACACCCCTGATCTTAATCATAGCCGGATTGCTGGCAATCACTCCTCCACCTCTCCACGCAGGGTGGATACGTTACTACGGAGATAAGGATGCTGGTCTTTCCGTTCAACAGACTACTGATGGAGGTTACATCATCGTCGGCCTTAGAGACCACAATACTAATATTTGGTTGCTCAAGACCGACTCCGAAGGCGACACCTTGTGGACTCGCACCTACGGAGGAGAAGCGATGGATCAAGCCTACTGCGTGCAGCAAACCTCTGACGGCGGCTACATAATTGTTGGGATGACCAGGTCCTTCGCCCGTTTGGGTAACCAGGATCTTTGGCTTCTCAAGACCGACTCCGAAGGCGACACCTTGTGGACCCGAATCTATGGGGTGGATGGAGGTCTATATGATAATGATGAGGGGAGCTTCGTGCAAGAAACCCCGGATGGGGGCTACATCGTCATAGGGTCCCAGAATGATACTGATGGATTGGCCACCAACTTTTGGTTACTCAAGACTGACGAAGCAGGCGACACACTTTGGACGCGCATCTATGACTTGACGAAAAGAAGAGCCTGGAACTGGGGTTCATGCATTCGGCAAATCGCGGACGGCGGCTACATATTCACTGGATACTCAACCTACCCTGATAGTCTACATGTGGTTCTCTCTCTAGTCAAGACCGATCCAAACGGCGATACCTTGTGGACGCGTCTATATGGAGAAGAAGCTGGTGCGTTCGGCACCTCCGTTCAGCAAACCCCTGATGGCGGATACATAATCGCTGGGTTTAAGGCAATCCCCGAGCCGCCTGATCACTGGGTGAAGTATGATTTTTGGCTCCTCAAGACGGATGAGAATGGAGATACTTTGTGGACACGCATCTACGACTGGGAAGAATCGGATCAAGCCCAAAGCCTTGATCAAACAATGGACGGAGGATACATCATTGTCGGGTGGAAAGGTAACGCATCACCAACTGGTCTTGCCTATATGTGGTTGGCTAAAACCGACGAAGCAGGCGATACCCTTTGGACGCGCACCTTTGGGGAGCGCAATGGTTCAGGTCAATGCGTTCATCAGACCCTTGACGGTGGCTACATCATCACCGGGGTGCTGGATGGGAATCTTTGCCTGATCAAGACCGACTCTCTGGGCGATACCACCGAGGTCCCTACGGTTTCCGAGAGCCTACCTCTTGAAACTGAGACCAACTGGCATATCGTTTCCTCCATTGGCCGCAGCATCGTTCTTCAATACAAAGACCTGCCCCAAGGCTTCCACGCATCAGTATTCGACGCCACAGGCCGCAGGGTGGATGAGATACACTCAGGCCAAGCGTCCGGGATCATCGCCTGGGGCGGAGGATACGAGCCTGGTGTTTACTTCATCAAGGCGATTTCAGATAATCCAAGCACGACTCGAAAGGTAATTCTAATCCAGTAATAGGCGGGCCGACCTGAGGCGAAACGCGCGGTCAAGATCGCGAACGTCGGTCCCTACAGTTTCACTCTGCGATCTTTTACCCTAAAGGGCACAAGTGTCCGAAGGAGAAAAGAAGCATTTAACGGGGCGCTCACAGGGGACGTCATGGAAAGGTAGAATAGGAGGAATGATGAAAAGACTATCCGTGATTTTAACTCTCACGGCTGCGATGCTAGGTTTTATTCCTTCACACCTGGCCGCAGCAGACGATGTAGTAGATACCCTGGGGTTCATAGTGAAGACTCAAAACGCTGAAGCGCTAGAGGTGCTTGTTGAGGATAAAGGGCTGGAAATCGGCCCGCTGATTACGTATCCGAACCCTTCAGATGAAGTTCTTGAGGTGTTCGGGTGCTACTTCATCGTGACCATCCCCCAGGAATTACACTCGATTCAGAACAGCATCGTTGATGAGCTTGAAACCCTGCCAGGGGTTGAGTACGTGGAGCCGAACCTAAGTATACCGGTTGAACTTCATGTTGAGCAAGGAACTATGCAAGAGTCCTTTCAAAACCCATTCAACATGCCAGACACGTTCGACGACCCTTACACACCGAACGATCCTATGTTCCCGAACCAATACGGCCCACAGATTACCAAGGTAGATTGGGCGTGGAACCTCTCAACCGGCGAGGGTGTGAAGATAGCCATACTTGATGCCGGTTTCGATGTACATCATGAAGACTTGATTGATAACTTGGATCTAGAGAACGCTTACGACTTTACAGACGACGATACTATCGTTGATGGATTGCAACATGGAACTTGGGTTACAGGAATTGCAGGAGCAAAAATAGACAACGGTATCGGAATAGCCGGTGTTGCAGGTAACTCTTCTATTCTGCCTTTGCGTGTTATAGGGGGTAGCGGACAGTTGCATCCTTACCTTGTAAAAGCAATTATCTATGCGGCGGATAAAGAGGCAAGGGTGATTAGTATGAGTATAGGAACCATCGTCCCTTCCCAGACGACCGAGGATGCAATAGATTACGTCTGGGAGCGAGGGGTATTCGTATGTGCCAGCGCCGGCAACTCAAACAAAGATGAGCTTCCGTATCCCGCGAGCTACGGACACGTAATGTCGGTTGGAGGCACGGATTCGGAAGATGAAAGATGGGATGATGGTGATCATGGTTCAAATTTCGGATCAAACGTTGATGTCTATGCTCCGGCAGACTCGATCTTTACAACCGATCTGGACGATAGCTATGGATATCCATCATTCCCTTCCGGTACTTCCTTTTCAGCTCCTCACGTTGCGGGTTTAGCTGCCTTGATATGGGACGTACATCCTGATTGGACAAACCAGCAGGTCTGGGACAAGATAATTGAAAGTGCAGACACCATAACCATTGACAAGGGCAAGGTACTGCGCATGAACGCCTGCAAAGCGCTGGATATAGTTCCCGGAATCACCGAACACCCAGTGGCAGAAACGGCGGAATGGAAGGTACTCTCCTCGATTGGTCAGCGGATCGTCCTCAAGTACCATGATCTCCCTCAAGGTTTCCACGCCTCAATCTTCGACGCCACAGGACGTAAGGTTGACGAGATAGAATCCCCGGCTCAAAAAGGGGTTTTGACTTGGGGAGAAAATCACAGCCCTGGCGTTTACTTCATTGTGCTTGGCGACAAAGAGGTGTCAGTCCAAAAGGTTATCCTGATAGAGTAAGAGATCAGCGAGCTGTGACAAAAGGGCAGGGGTATCCTTGAGAATCCAGGCACGGGAGTAATTCCAGGTGTTAAAATATCATTATATTCCCGGAGACAAAAACTGTGAATCAGGATGCCTTAACGGTCTTGGACAGTCTGCATTATACTCTTAATACCCTTGACAGAATCTTTTATTGGACTATAATCCGTTACCAACCAAGGAGGAAGAATCGTGAAAAAATATCTTATCGCTCTAGCCCTTTTAATCCCCGTAATAGCCATGGCTGGCGAACTCAACATGGCTGTAACCGACGATTTCGTCAACTCGGTCAAGGCGGTTGAGGAGAATGTTGAGGAAGCCGGAGAGTTGTTGGACAACGCAGAGGAAACCTTCTACACCCTTGTCGACTTAATAGTAGAACTTCCCGAAATCAGCACTCCTAAAGAAGAAGTAATGGCGGTACTCGATAGCGCCACAAAGAAAAAGGACATAAAAGCCGCTGAGGAGCTTTACGAGAAGTACCTGGCGGAAACTGCGGCACGTGAAGAAGCATTCCTGGAACTGTGGAACAACAGCGAAACCAAACAAGGGATCGTAACCTACTTCAACAATCGCAAGGAGATAGCTCTTTCCATCAAGGAAGACGCACAGAAAGCCCTTGAGATAGATATACAGGCCTTCAAGGACCTCGCTGATCTACCAGAGAAATTCAAGGCTGCCTCAGAGGATATCGCCAACCAGGTCAAAGCAGATCCCACGGCCGCCTTTTCGGCCAAAAAGGTACTCTCTGCGATAAAAGAAGCCAATGAATCCCTCAAAGCCACCAAGGAAAAGGCTACGCAACAGAAGGAAACCGCTGGGAAACTTCTGAACTGGCTGAAGGACCTGGTGAAGACGGAAGAATAGGGCCTTATCCGTTGAGAAAATCGAAAAGAGCGGGACTTTGGTCCCGCTTCTTCTTTAAGGATCTCATTTAAGATCACCCCGCAGGGGGGCTATTGCTTGTTTCTAGGGTTTATGCGATCAAACCGCGCTCGCGCAGAAGCTTTGCAACCACCGCCTCAAGCTCGGGCAGCACCGCATCGTCGAGATCGTAGTAGACCCGGGTTGAAGGCTTGGCGATCTCAATCACCTTCCGCAGATCAATCGGCGTACCGATAACCACCGTATCAGCAGGGACGGCGTCTATTGATGCCTTCATGTCATGAAGCTGTTCAGGACCGTAACCCAGGGCAGGCAGCAAGGGTGCTGTCTGGTTGTAGCGCTCAATCGTTTCCTTAATCCGCCCCTTCGCGTAAGGGATGGGATCAACGATCTCAGCCGCCCCGAACTTCTTGGCGGCAATTGTTCCCGCACCTATCTTCATGCCGCCGTGGGTGAGCGTGGGGCCGTCCTCTACCACCACAACCCTCTTGCCGCGGATGAGACTCTCGTCCTCAACCTTAACCGGCGAGGCGGACCTGATGATTCTGGCCTTGGGGTTCAGGCGATTTGCCGCCTCTTCCACTTCCGCAATCTGTTCTGGTGTGGCGGAACCGATCTTGTTTATCAAAATCATATCAGCCATGCGGAAGTTCACCGCACCCGGATAGTAGGTCTGCTCGTGACCGGCGCGCAAGGGATCGGCAAGCACGATGGCGAGATCAGGCCGATAGAAGGGGATGTCGTTGTTCCCGCCGTCCCAGATCACCAGCTGGAACTCCTTCTCGCACTCTGAAAGGATCGCGCCGTAGTCCACCCCAGCAAAAACGGTGCTGCCTGCCCGGATGTGCGGCTCGTACTCCTCGCGCTCCTCTACGGTGCAGTTGTGGCGGTCCATGTCCTCAATTGTATCAAAGCGCTGCACCGCCTGAGCGGCCAGATCACCGTAAGGCATGGGATGGCGCACCGCAGCGTAGCGGATCTCGTACTTGACAAGGATTTTGGCGACCGCACGCGAGGTTTGGGACTTGCCCGCACCGGTGCGCACAGCACACACAGAGATCACCGGAAGCTTGGATGAGAGCATGGTGCTTTTCGGACCCATAAGCCTGAAGTCTGCACCTGCGGCAAGTACTGTAGATGCTCTATCCATCACATACTCGTGACTTACGTCGGAATAGGCAAACACAACCTCGTCCACATCATACTTCTTGATTAAATCAACCAACCTCTCCTCCGCCTCTATTCCTATCCCTTCAGGGTAAAGCGAACCTGCTAAACTCGAAGGATAACGACGGCCCTCGATCTCGGGAATCTGGGTTGCGGTGAACGCCACAACCTCGTAGTTCTCGTTGTTTCTGTAGCATACATTAAAGTTATGAAAGTCGCGTCCCGCAGCACCCATTATGATAACACGTTTGCGCATGAAAACTCCTTTTTGAAATTCCAGAGATTGCCTGCTCGGATTCCAAGCATACGGATTAGAACCTGTTTGTCAACTCCTTGAGGAATTGTGGCCGTTTTTCCATTTAAGGACTTGAAAAATTGCCAAAACCGAGTAAGATTGTTGCAAGGAGCAATTCAAAGCAAAGAGAGGTGGTAAATGGTATTATCGAGCCTTATACTGACATTAGTAGCAGGTGCAGGAAGCGGAGTGAGTTTCCATACTCAACTGCAGTATACACCTGCCCTACTGACCAAGGGGGAGGATTATGATCGAGACCCTTCCATTGAGGCGGTGATCAATCCCTACGACGCATACTACTTCTCTCACAGGGTTTCAGCTAAGGTCGGTCTGGAGGCTTTCGGCGGGTGGGAGCTGCGGGCAATCGGATGTATCTCGCAGTCTATCATACCTCATGCGTTTCATGTCGCGAGCTTTGACGATGGAACATACCCGCGGATTCCATACACGCTCTGGAGTTCCCGTGAGGTAAGCGTGGGCGGCGAGCTGGGACACGCCGTGCGATTCCGTAACGGAAAGGGGGATATTTACCTCGGCCTGGAGAGGGTTTGGACTGAGGTGCACGGCGAAGGGGTATTCTACCTGGATACAATAGTGGATACCTTCCCGATGTTTACCCACGGCAGCGGCATTCAAGGCCATATAGGCGTAAAGATCCCTCTGGTGACATTTGGTTGCTTTGCTCTTGGGATGAATGCCCTGTTAATGGGAGGCAACATCCCTCAGATACCGGACAGCATCCCGGAAGGCTCGGTGTGGACAGGTGCTCACGGCCTTCCCAGGTGGGGATTCGGTGTGGGCTTAAGCCTTGGTTATGATTCCCGCAAGAATTTGGATTACCTGCCCGATTTAAGATTGAGACCTCATCTCAAGGACTCTTCTCGCCTGGTCCTGAAACCGGCAAAGAGATGCTTTCTGCCTCCATGGATCATTCAGGGTGCTGCTTCCTGGGGCTGCGGGTTGGTGGGCGGCTCTCTGGCCAGCCTGGCTTCCCTGGCCTGGGGAGGAAACGGCATGGGGCTTGGGCTTAATATCTTCTCCTTGTGGACGGGCGACTATCCAGGCCAAAGGATCTCTGTTGCCGCCTGGAGCTACCTGGGGGTTCCTTGCGGGGCCATGCTGGGAACGGCCCTTGCCAGCAGAAGGGTTAAGCCGGGCGGCGACTGGCGGTGCGTTGCATTAGGAGCTCTAGCAGGTGACGTTCTCAGCTTTTCCATCGCCCAGGCCTATCTTCTTATCGCCGGCCCCCCTTGGCGCTACAGCCCTGAGGGAGCCCCTCCTCCCACAGGAAGAGGTAGTTCGACTTTCTACGGGGTGGTCTTGCCTTTGTGTTCTACCCTTCCGGCGATAGGCGCGGTTGTGGGTTATAACCTGAGTGTTCCCAAGGTCGAATCGCTGGAAGAAGACATGGGTTACCGACCCTCCTGGACCGAGCATTCAAGGGAGAGTTTTGTAAGTGAGTGGAATTCTTCACCTAGCAGCGAACCAACAATGAGGCTTACTTTACTGAGAGTGAGCTTCTAAAAACCATCAAAAGTAAGGGGGAAGTGATGCTCACAAAAGGGTGCATCTTGGGTTTGACAAGCTGTCAAAAATGTGTAGATTGTCATAAAGGGACATGACATGAATAGAAAGGTGTATATAGGAAGAGGTCCTCACACTCCCCGTTGTGATCTTTTAGTAGGATATACGTATAGGTGTATCGTGTTGGTGGGCAGTCCTTTGATAAAGAGTTTAACCCTAACCTGGAGGTGAACGGAACCTAAAACTGCAACTAAAAACCAATGTATAAACAAGCATGGAGGAGAAACAAAATGTTTAGGAATAAACACCTCACAATCCTGAAGGCGCTTTGCGCCTTCCTCGTGCTCACTTTTTTCGTACCCGCGACACTTTATGCCGCCGAAGGCGAGACCTGGATCGTCTTCGAGTGCAACCGACCCAACCCAGATGCGGAAGGCCGCACCTACTGGGATATCTGGAAGCTAGATCCGGATGGAGATGGTTTACAATCAGACGATGGTCTCTTTGGTTTTGCATTAACTAATGACCCTAGCAACGAGTGGGATCCCACCTACTCGGTTGAGAATCAGACAGTGGTCTTCGTTTCTGATAGGAACGGCTGGCCCCATCTTTACAAGGTCAGCATAGACGGTGGATACTGGGAGGGATTTCTATTCGGGCAGTACTGCGCCGTTGACCCATGTTACAGCTTTGACGGCACCAGGATAGCCTACGCCTCCAACCAGAACGGTAACTGGGATATATACACAATGGATACGGACGGATACAATAAAACGCAGATTACCACAGACGCGGCGGATGACCGCAGCCCGTGTTTTTCCACTAATGGAAACAAGATATACTTCATCAGCAACCGGGATGCAGGGGCTATAGGCGACTGGGAGATATACGTGGTGAACAGCAGCGGGGGCACCGCAACCAAGGCGATAGTGAATGCTCAGGGCCAGCCGTTGCTTCTGGATTACACCGAACACGATCCCTGCTGCAGCCCTAATGATCCTGACATCATCGTCTTTGCCACTAACAAAGCCACGACAACTTACACTGAACCGGTGAACCGCATCAACTTCGAGTTGTTTAAGTATTCAATTTCCGGCAAAACTTTGATCCGCCTCACGGAAAGTTGGAATGATCCGGCTGGAGTATCAAAACAACTTTGGAACAGCTCTATGCCGTGCTTTTCGCCTGACGGCCAGCGCATCGCCTGGTCGGCTGATAACTGGACGAGACAAGGGTGGCAAGGTAATCTTCCTGAAAACCGTCCTTATAACAACAGTTTCTGGAAACCTGATTTTGACCAAGGTTCTATTCACCAGATCTGGACATGCGAACTCGATCATATAAATAATGACCATTACTACTTTCCACCTTCATTTTGGGGGTGGGAAAACGGACCTGTCGGCGTTGGATATGGTGATCATAAAGGTCATCAGCACCACAAGCACTACAACCCTTCTTGGGATAACCAACCATAGGAGAAGAGATGGTCAAACGTTTATTCTCATATCTTGCTCTGCTTGCAGTTTCATTAACTCCCTCAATTAGTTATGCTTCTTGGGAAATTCTTGACTTACCTACCGACCGGGGTTTCGGCGCTATCTGGGCAATAGACGAGCAAACCATCTTTGTTTCGGGACATCAAGGACTCTGGAAGGCATTCGACGGCGCAACTTGGTCAATAGATAGCGGTTACCAGTCAAACATGATCTATTTTGTTGATGATACCTTGGGGTTCCTTAGTGGTAAGACCCTTACAACTGATGGCGGCAGAACATGGCAGAAAGGTGATACAGTTAATGGTCATGGAATCCAACAAATCTTTTTCCCACCGGGGCAAAGTTCTTTGGGGTACGGTGTCCCTTACTTAGGGAATATCCGGAAAACTGAAGATGGCGGCTGGCATTGGGAAGTCTTACCTACTTTTCCCGACATTTTTCCCACCAGCGATGAAGAAGTTCATACGTCACACATTTGTTTTCCAAGTGATCCCGATACCGGCTATTTAACCGCCGAGATATGGCAGATCATTTCTCTTGATCCATTTGAAGCAGAAACGTACCACAGCTACTTCAAAACCACGGACGGCGGGCAGAGCTGGGTTTTGAGCGGGGAAGGGCTTTGGAACGACGAATTCAAACCTTATCTCGTTGACTTTCCACAGAACCCAAGCACAGGCTATATGGCTGGCTATGGTAAAGTATTCAAGACCACCGACGGCGGTGAAACCTGGGATACGATTTTCATAACCTCTGAAAGTTACCCTAACATCTACGACATCTGCTTTCCTGAAACTGACCAGGTAGGCTATGTTCTGAACGACACGATGGTTCACAAAACCACTGATGGAGGTAAGGCCTGGCGAACGTTCGGGCTGGGCAAGGACACCGTTTTCCTGCGTTGTCATTTTCTCAACAACTTGGTAGGCTTCATCTCAGGCACCGGCACCACCGCCTACAATCTCCTTTACACCCCCGGCTTCGTCCTCAAGACCACCGATGGGCTTTTAGGGATAGCGGAAGAGGATTGGGTTGAGGTTGAACCTTCGGACATCAAGGTTATTTCCTCAATCGGTCACTCGATCGTCCTGTGTTACTCCAACTGTCCCCAGGGCTTCCACGCTTCCATCTACGACCCCTGTGGCCGCAAGGTTGACGAGTTGCACTCAAGTCTGACTGAGGGCACCCTCACCTGGGGGGAAGGTGCGCCTTCCGGGGTTTACTTCATCCAGGCCAGTAGTGGCAATCCTGCTGTTCGAGTAGTAATCGTGCGATAGGAGGAGGATATGCTTTGGAACAGTTCGATGCCGTGCTTTTCGCCTGACGGCCAGCGCATAGCATGGTCGGCTGATAACTGGACAAGACAAGGTTGGCAATATGAGAAAAATCCCGATGGTTCCTATCCCAAGAGTTACTGGAAACCTGATGGGGGGCAAGGTTCTGTTCATCAAATCTGGACTCGAAGGCTGGACCAGCCTGATCACCACTATTGGTTCCCGCCTTCTTACTGGGGATGGAACGACGACGAACAGGAACCATGGCCTTGGGGGCCACCAGGGCCGGGCCATCAGCACCACAAACATTACAACCCATCGTGGGATGAGCAGCCATAGGAGGAGATGATGAAACACTTGTACTTAATCGCTTTGATGCTTACAGGTATAGTGAGTCCTTCGCTCGTGCAAGCCTCCTGGGAAATCCTAGATTTGCCAACGGATCGTGGTTTTACCGCAATCTGGGCCATTAATGAACAAACAATTTTTGTTATAGGCCATCAAGGACTATGGACTACTTTTGATGGAAAGGAGTGGGTTTTAGACAGCACCTATCAACCAAGCTATATCTACTTTGCAGATGATACGCTGGGTTTTCTTTGGGGCAGCATTCTAACCATAGATGGAGGACACACATGGCGAAAGGGCGATACAGTAAACGGCAATGTGGTTCCTGTTCATTTTGCTAGAGGTCAGAGCCTTGTCGGTTACGGCTTGGGTTACGATTACGCATGTAAAACCACGGACGGTGGTTGGCATTGGGATCAACTTCCCCCTCTACCAGACGTATATCCAGGTTTCGATGAAATCATTTCGCCTGACGATATTTGTTTTCCAAAAGACCCTGACACAGGCTACCTGACTGTGACATGCATTAAGCAGTTATCTGATGGTGAGATAGAGTATCACAATAGCTACTTTAAGACCACGGACGGCGGCCAGACCTGGGTATTGAACGAGGAAGGACTTTGGAATGACGATTTCAACCCTCGCTATATCGATTTTCCTCAAAACGCTAGTGTAGGCTACATGGCAGGCGGAGGCGGTAAGGTTTACAAGACCACCGACGGCGGAGCTACATGGGATACGGTGCTCAAGGATCGCCCTTATATCGTCAGCATGTGCTTCCCGGAAAGCGACCAGGTTGGCTATGTATTTGGTGATTCAGTAGCCCACAAGACTACCGATGGAGGCAAGACCTGGAAAGAAGCTGTGATTACACACGATTCTACTTTCTACAAATGCCACTTTATCAACGATAGTGTAGGGTTCGTTACGGGTCATAAGAATATGACTCTCTGCATGCCCTACGACCCCGGCTTCGTTCTGAAGACCACTGACGGGCTGCTGGGGATAAGTGAGGATGACTGGGTAGATGTGGTGCCTGAGCTTGTGGAGCTAAGTGCCCCAGCCCTCTTCAGCCGCGAGCTTGCGTGTCGCTACCAGGCAAGGGAGTCGGGGCGTATACGATTGACACTTTTTGACGCCGCAGGCCGTGAGGTGCAATCTCTCGGCTGGTGCGAGGTAGGATGTGGAGAGGGTTCCTTAAGCTTTAACGGAGCCTTGCTCCCGACAGGAGTATATTTTATCCGGGTGGAGTTTAGTTCCGCTCAGGGAAGCCAAAATCAAAAACTGCGGGCCGTGAAGGTCCAATGATTTAAGGAGGGAAAGATGATACACAAAACCTGTAACTGGAAAACTGCATGGTTAATAGTGTCCATGTTTCTGCTTACTTTTACTAGCAAGGTCGCGGGTGAAGAGTTCGATAACCGTTTTCTATTAGGGGTCTATAGTGACAAAACCTATCACTCGTTAGATGAAACAAGACACGACGAACTACACTTGAATCTTCTTTTTGGGACGACCACAGGAGTTGGTACATACAGTAGTTACTGTAGTGAAGATCCTAGACCACAAAATGCTGTATTCTTTTATGCGGGTGAATCGGATCGTCTGGAACCGGCAGTAACCACACCAACAACTCTATCTGAATGGAAGAATGTAACTGTTGATGCTGCTTTGAGTAGATATCCGGGCAGTGGGACATTAATACACAGAATGTCTTGGCACTTGGGTGAGGAGCATCCTGAATTCTACGATCCCTTATTTTATGATGGCATGAATTTCCTAATCTCTGAGAAAATACCTGCTAATGAACTGGCCACTTTCTGTGCTACCTTTACTGTTCGGCCTGACATCTTTTTAGGTGTTGAGGGGCTGGACCTGGGTTGGTATTATTTCGAGCCATTCCTCACCATTTACAAAACAACGGACACTTACTATCAAGATTCCCTTCAGAAGTATTGTGTAGATGTGTACGACTTGGTTGCAAAAAAAGTAAAGAATTACCGACAATGGGGATTCTGCCCGAATCTGCAATTAGGAGTGATTCTGCAGGGTTTCTATGATAGCGATGAAAACGGTGACCCCAGTGACCCTGATGGACATCGCCTACCCACTCCTGAAGAAATGAGCTTTGAAGGATGGCTCACTTTATCTCGGGGAGCTAAAGCCATGCTGTATTATCTTTATCATTACTCGGATGAAGGTACTCCTAGTTCTCAAATAGGTTTGATAAATTCAGATCGTTCACCGAATAGCACTTTTGACCCAGCTGCTGATTTCTACGCGCAGATTAAAGCCATAGACGATAATCTAAAGGGCGCTCCCTACAACTACGCCAACGGACTCTACGAAGTTGAGCTTGCTAAGTACAAATCTATTCGTGGAGACATGTTGACCCCTGAGTTTTTCGTACGCGAAATCATTGTTGATCCGCCACCGGGTAAGACAAAAGATCACGTTTACACTGAACTTAGCTTGCACTACTCCCCATATGGGCACAATTTCTTCCTTTTGCTTAATCGTTCCCTCCACCTTAGCGAACCGGTTGAATACGACATAACACTGTTGTGGCAAGGGGAAGGAAGTCCCATCGTCATAGATCTTACTTCGGGAGAAACAATTACCCCTGGGGTTCCTGTGCAAGGTGATGAGTTTATGATTCACGTGACCCTTGATCCAGGAGAGGCCGGTTTCTACATAATAACCAATAGCAGTGGAGGTGGGACCGAAAGGGAGCTCTACCTTTGTGGCGAATGGAGAAATCGCGGGGTTGCTCCCTGGGAGCAAATGAATCCGCAAGATCCCTCTGATCACGGGTACGCGCATTGCAGATGGGAGTGGCTTAAAGGCAAACCTTTAAACCTGACTGGAATGAGCACATGGAAACACCCCTGTGGCGTGGAAGATTGGGAGCCTGGCCCCTACGATTTTATTCGGTCCATCAATCTGAATTGGGGCTATTTCTACGATAGGATGGACGCGGACTGCATGAACTATGTGAAGGTAGGCGAACATTCCTACGGAGACGATCTCAGTGATATCGAAGATGGCTTGGTCGGGACTAAATCGAACGAGATCACGATACAAGAACCCGAAGGTCCCGAGCCTGGATGTCCAGAAGTTTACACCTTCGTTGAGCAAGATACTGCAACCTGCACTTATTCGTTCATGGAAAACAACACAATATTGCCTTTTTCCGAAACGGCTGTGACTCTAGAAGAGATTCGTTTAGACCTCTTGAAGATTGATGTGCTTAATATCCATACAGGACATTACTACCTCAACATCCGAGAAAACGACGACGAAGAAACCTATCTTTATGGTGCGACACTGTGGGTGGTGGACCATCCCGAGGGTACGATAGTCGCTACCTCGTCAGATAGCAACATCTACGTCTACTCTGACGTAGCCAAGCCGCTCACGTGCGTGGATCAGAGTAGTATCGATCGCTATGAGGAGGTCGTCTATCGAGACGATCAGGCTTTCATCGGATCGGACAACTCTTATCTCACGGTTAGCTTCCCCAATACTAGCTGGATCAATAAAGGAATACTTATACTAACAGGTCTGCCTGACGGGATTGCGGAAATCGATTGGTCCAAGAACTACTACTGCCTGGTCCAAAAATCAAATGGTCAGGGCGGCTGGATTCCTTCAGGTGAGGCGTTTGCCCGCAAGAACCCGTCACTGTGGTTGGTAGATGTATCTGACGCTTCCGATACCACCTTCCGCATCGATTGCTTTGGTGATTCCTGCTGTATCAACTATGTAGCCCTGGTTAAACTGGAAGACAATGGCTGGACGCAAACCGAAGCCCCGATTGATTCCGCAATACTTTGGATTGTTGATCCGCCCGGTACAGCTCCTGTTGGAAGTAATGTTGAGGATTTAATTTCTGATCCCCAAACTGCTGGGATTATTTCACCATGCGGACAGTTGGCACTTTCCTTTACCGAGGTTCCGCCTGACACTACCTGTCAGCGCGATTTCGTCCTCCAAACATCCGGCTATTACATCCCAGGCATCGGTGGTGGAGATGGCGGCGAACAGAGTACCACACCATCTTTGTGTTTCGATCTGGAGGTCCAGACGCTTCACGGTTTAAGGAAGGTCATGCTGATAAACTACGAGGTTCCGGTAGCCACCGACGTAAAGATTGCTATCGTGGACGTTGCGGGGCGCGTGGTAGCAGAGCCTTTGAAAGAAGAGGTTACACCTGGCAGGCATCAACTGGAGTGGAACTGGTGCGACGACGCTGGGCGAAAGGTTGCTTCAGGGGTATACTTCGTCAAGATGGTTGCAGGTGAGTTCACGGAGGTGAACAAGGTTGTTTTGACAAAGTAAAACTGCTCTATTGACTTGGAGTATTTAAAAGATAGACTTGCGGGATGAGAGATAGCCTTTCTTTCCGTATTTAGTTAAGTAAAGAGGACATAATGGTGAATTTTGTTTTTTGGCTGAGTGCTATTTGTTTCGCCGCACAGCCTATTGTTTCTTGGCAGAAGGTGATTGATAATGGTGATGAAGATAGGTTCCATGGCTTGGACCTTTACAATGGGGACGTATATGCCGGTGGTGAAAGATACTTTGGTGAGAGCTTTGAGTACGATCTGTGCTTCTTTGTATTCGATAGCGAGGGTAGTGAAAAGCAGAGAACCTTCTATTGGGAACGCAATGGGCGAGATGAGTGGGGGAACGATGTTGCCGTGTTATTTTCGGGTAATGTCGTGGTTGTGGGAACTTATGAGACAACCGGACAACCCGGTTGGTATACGGTATGGTTCTCGCCTACAGGTGAATTTCTTCACTACGATTCAACTTATGCGGAAGCGAACTATTCATACAACGCAACGTGCATTGCAGTATCGTTGGACGATACTTGTTACGTAAGTGGCTGGAGTAGTAAGGACTTAAAAAATGTACGAATGGTTAAATACAGTCCCGAAGGAACCAGGATATGGCGAGAATACTTCCATGGACCAGATATAGGCGACGCTGTGAGTATCGCGCTTGACTCACGAGGATCGGTTTTCGCGTTGTGTAAATCTTTATGTTTGTGGGGCGGCTGGACAAAAAAAGGGGATTCCTTAGATTTCGTTAATAAATACAGCACCAACGCGGCAGAAGGAGCGGCTATACGGATTAACTCAGCGGATCACGTATTTATAGCCGGAGACGTGGAGGGTTCAGACAGGGACTTCATGCTTCTTAAGTATCGAACCGATGGAGAGCAGCTATGGTATACCCACAAGGCTTACGATCTTGGCGGAGAGGAAGAATGCCGGGACATGGCATTAGACCCCATATCCGACTGCTATCTTGCAGGTTGGCAGCTAAGAGGCGAGGATGAGGATATAGCCCTGGTCAAGACCGACTCGGCAGGCAAGATGCTGTGGTCATGGGTGGATACTGTCGAGGGTAAGCAGGAGATCGAGGCCATAGAGGTTGACGAAGAAGGCTACATCTACCTTGCAGGTTCGCATCACAACGGCGATAACTGGGACATGCTGGTTATGAAACTCCGCCAGCCCTTAACCATCTCCGGCAGAGTCACAGACTCGGCAGGCAAGCCCATGGAGGACATACCTGTCGCCCTCACCGGTGACACCACGGTTGAGGTCTTAACCGACACCGGGGGTTATTATACCATAGAGGTCTACAACGGCGGTGAATATACGGTATCTCCCAACCTCCCTGGCTGGACGTTTGAGCCCTCCTCCCATACTTACTCGCCGCTTGCGCACAGAGAATTCGATCAGGACTTTGCCGACGGCAAATGGACAGGGGTAGGTGAGCAGTCCATAGAGCGATCGCCTTCCTGGAAACTTATATCTTCCTGCGGAAAGGAGGTGGTTCTTAAGTATTCCAACTATCCGGAAGACTTCCGTGCTGGCATCTACGATGCTTCAGGCCGCAAGGTGGACGAAATTCACGCCTCCGCTGGCGCGTCGTCCGGTACTATCACGTGGGGTGAACATTACGGGCCAGGGGTGTATTTCATCTACGGCCAGTCTAAGCGTTCCTCAATCATCCAGAAGGTGATTCTGATCCGATAGACAAGGGCAAGGGGTTTAAACCCCTTGTCAACCCTATGCGCGTCCCAGGGGTATGTTATGGGTTGACATACCCCTAAAATCAGTTAAAATTAGTAAGGATTTTACTTGCCGAGTTATGGTTTTGGATAAGTAGAGAAAAATGTCCCTCAAGGAGGGAGAATGCAGAGATCGAGAGTTATCTTTGCCGTACTTATGCTGCTGGCGTTGCCGGGATTAGGAGTAAGTACAGCAGCCGCCGACAGCCTTGACATAACCCCTTACGAGATAATCTCGCCGGAGAGAGTCCAGCAAGATCCTTTCAGGCCTCGGGCGTGGTTCGCTGAACGCGGAGGCGTAGAAGTCCAGGAGCCGTCTTTGATTTGCCTTATTGTAGATCTGAGCTCTCAAGACTCGGTATACATAGACTCCATCCCTCTGTGGAGAGTGAAACCTTATGACACCATAAAAGCAACGTTTGACGAGACTGATCCCGCGCCCAACATCTACGAGATCACCTTCTGGGCGGAGAATGATTGGCCCACAAATATCAGCTACCCGCCGCTTGTGGACACCTTCTACTACAAAGTAGGTATAACGGAAACCCCTGTCCCCGGCGAGTTCAATCTGGACCCAGTCTCCCCCGATCCGACTACACGCTCTGTTACTGTGAGTTTCTCTCTAGGGCACCCTACCGAGATCACCCTTTCCGTCTATGACTTAACCGGTAAGATTGTAACCACGCTTGCGTCCGGAACATGGAACCAAGGCAGACACTCTGTGCGTTGGTATCCTTCGAACGCGCCGCCTGGCGTTTACTTTCTGCGACTTAGGACACCTGGGTTCTCAGCATCCCGCAAGGTGGTACTGCTGAACTAGATTTTTTACAACTCAGAATAAGTGTCTGCGCAGGGTTCAGGGTATAAAAAACTTGACGTGCACCTATAGATAATTATAATCGGGCAATCTGGTAAAAGGAGATCACAATGTTGCAGATAAATCTCTGGGCAAGGAGGACGCTTGCCGCTACGGTTTCCCTTTTTGTAATCTTGGCAGGCTGGCTTCCGGCTGCAACGGTTACCCCCCAGGAGGCTACAAAAGCGGCAATGACCCACATCCAATCCATGACCAACGTATGGAGCCAACTCCCATACCTTGAGAATCAAACCATCACCGTAGACAAACTCAAAGAGCTGTGTGAAACTGAATCAAACCAGCTTCTGGGTTACGTCGCCGAGCTAACACCAAGAGGATTCGTGGTACTTTCTGGAAATACCCAGCTCGCCCCGATAATTGCCTATTCGTATCGCTGCAACTTCCCATGGGAAGGGAATGCGGATAATATCCTGCGTTGTATGCTAAAAACCGACCTCGCTTTAAGAGAAAAAGCCGTCTCTATAACGGACGCAAACATCTTAAGTGCGAACAACTCTTCATGGGAGAACTACCTTGCGGGCGAAGTATTGCTTGAGCTAACCGGGCAGTGGCCCTCTCCAGGTTCCACCCACACGGGTGGATGGGTTGAAACCACCTGGCGTCAAACTTACCCTTACAATGCCTACTGCCCCAAAGATCCGGGAACAGGCAAGCGATGCGTGGTGGGGTGCGTTGCCACGGCGATGTCCCAGATCGTAGACTATCATTCCGATAGAAGAAACTACATGAGCGACATTCAACTCTACCGCTATGACAGATATGTCTCAATGATGACAAGTCCATATATACGCATTGACCAGGATTCCTCTACATACGACTTCCCCTCGTTCAACGCCCTGAATGGATACCTGGAAGATTTGAGGAATATTTACCTTGCAGATTCCACCCCGGGTTATTACGATGTTGCCGCGCTTGCCTTCACCTGCGGCATCTTTGTCAAGATGCACTACTCAAGCAGTGGGTCGGGAACCAACGTAGATCGCGTTTCATTCGCCTTGATGTTCAAATTTGGATACCCATCGGCGATGAATGTGGACAAAAACACAGCGTGGTTCTACGACACCTTAAGCCAGAACATGAAAGATGCCCTGCCTGCAGAGCTTGGTATACACTATCCGGACGGTTCATACGGCCATGCGATCGTCTGCGACGGACTGCGTGAGATTGAAGGCGAGGACGACCAGTACCATCTGAATTTTGGATGGGGACCCGACAGCCCTGGTCCGATCACAACCGCATGGTACGTCCTACCTCAAGGGATGCCTCTCGGATACAGGGTGATATCAGGCGGAGTACTATCCATCAGACCCCCTGAAGGCTCCTACGTAGCGGAGCGCGCAGAACCACATCCTTGCCGGTTCTTTATTGAACAACTCTCCCCTACCCTGCAGATCGCTCCGGCTGCACTCACCTTATCTTACGGACTCCCCTGCCCTGCAAGGGTGCGTTTGAAGATATACGACATCAACGGCCGGATGATCAAGACCCTCCTGGACGAAGATATGCCTGCCGGTTACCATCAAACAGAATGGGACACGCGAGACAGAGAGGGCCGCGAGGTCGCGTCCGGGATCTATTTCTGCGTGCTCGAAACAAAGGAAGGAATTTACAAGACAAAAGCCGTCGTAATACGATAAGAGCTTCTTCGGGCTAGGATAGTCACTAACTCCGCTGAGTTGGTGATGACGTAAACTGCTCCTTCCTCTCCATGGTTGATACATCTTCCAGCAGCACAGGCTCAGCGTGCCCCAGTCGGGTGCTCCAGTCTGTACTATTGTATCCGAACGGACGCTTCTATTTTCGACATCATAGGCCGCAAGGTTGATGAGATACGCGCCTTCGGCCAAAGCGAGACGGTAACTTGGGGCAAGAACCACAATCCGGGGGTCTACTTCATAGTGCCGAGTGAGGGTAAGGCGTCGGCACAGAAAGTCATCTTGATAAAATAACCCCCTTCCCCTAACCCCTACCCGACGGCCCCAGACGGTGGGATTAACAGGGCACACTGTCCCACCAGGGGAGGGGAATTAGATAGTAAGCGGGCCGACCTGATACCCTATGGGGCACTCAGTACCCCAAGGGGCACGCTGAGGTCGGCCCCTACATTCTCAGGCGAAAGGGAGCATTAAAGATCGCCACCATCCCTTCGGTCGCGATGACTAAGATGGTGTGTTACGGGTACGGGTGTGTTACGGGTGTTATTTCCTTGTGAACGGAGCGTAAGCTCCGAATAATTATGAGAATGCCCCGAAGGGGTACGGGTACGGGTTGACAGAGGGGTTATTTTCGGATAAGCTTACGGGCTAGAGCTATTGTAGGAGGAAGTCCATGTGGGAGAAAAAACCACGTTACGAACGACAGTTGATGCCGGGTGAAGTGCTTTTCCATGAAGGGGATACAGGCGAGGTGATGTACTTCATCCGCAAGGGCAAGATCAAAATCTCCGTAGGTGAGGAGGATCAGGAAAAGGTGTTTGCGGTGCTTAAGGAAGGTGATTTCTTCGGCGAGATGGCGGTGATTGACGGCAGCCCGCGATCCGCCAGCGCCACCGCAATAGAGGAAACGGACCTCATAATTATCGACAAGGAGTCGTTCATCTCCAAGATCAACGAGAATCCGTTGGTCGCTTACGTCATCGAAACACTTACAAAGCGGATTCGCATCCTTGATGAGCAACTCAAGTATCTTACCATCAAAAGCGACGAGGAGCGTATCATCCACTTCATCCTGGCTCGCGCCAAGCAACAGGGTACGCCGATGGATGAAGGGGTAAGCCTTGATGAGATCTCCACTGAGACTATCGCCCATATCACCGGCGTTGACATCAAAAAGGTAGCAGAATACCTGAAGCGCCTGGAAGATGTGGAGCTTATCAAGGTAGGCGACGATGAGATCATCGTGCGCAGCATCCCGGACCTGGATGAATACATCCGCTACCTCAAGCTGCGCGATAAGTTCAAGAAATAGCGAACGAGAAAAAGAAAGCCGATGACGAATGCTAAGATTTAATCATAGTGGTGTATCTCATTCACAGGTTCCCTCCTAGTTAAAGACCGCTTATGAGTAACGCAAACTCCGAGGCAAAAGGCAGGTCAAATGCATTAAGGCTTCTTGAGCGTCTTGCCCCTGTTGTTGAGGAGAAGAAAGAACTTGAGGCCAAGCTGGCCGATCAGGCAGTGATCTCCAATCCAAAAGAACTGAAAAACCTCTCCTACCGGTATAAGAGATGCGGGCAGATACTCTCCGTCGGAGAGCATCTGCAAAGCACCCTCAAGGAGCTAGCGGCCGCAGAGGAGATGCTTTCTGCAGGAGAAGAAGATGAAGGCTTTCTGGATACCATTCGGGCGGAGATTGCTAATCTTGAGAGAAAAAGGGATCGGCTGACAAGCGAGCTGCGTGCCTTGCTGATCCCGCCCGACGAGCGCTGGCAGCGCAACTGCATCATGGAGATACGAGCTGCCGCCGGTGGAGATGAGGCAGGTCTCTTTGCCGGTGACCTTTACCGCATGTACACACGTTATCTCGAACGCCGGAGATGGAGCCAAGAGGTGCTTTCTTCAAACACCACAGGGATAGGCGGCTTCAAGGAAATCGTCTTTCTTGTTAAAGGGGAAGAAGCCTTCCGTTACATGCGATTTGAATCCGGCGTGCACCGTGTTCAGCGCGTGCCTGAGACCGAGGCCTCGGGCCGCATCCATACATCAACCGTAACCGTGGCAGTGCTCCCTGAAGCCGAGGAGCAGGATCTGGCTATCGATCCCAAAGATCTTGTGATAGAAACCTTCCGCGCATCGGGCCGTGGCGGACAGCACGTGAACGTCACCGACTCGGCGGTACGCATCAGGCACAAACCAACAGGTCTGGTGGCAAGCTGCCAGGACGAGCGATCACAACATCAAAACCGCGCGAGGGCCATGCGCATCCTTCGGGCAAGGTTGCAGGATCTCATGCGCTCAAAGGAGGAGGCACGAGAGGGAGCCGAACGCAGGGGGCAGATCGGAACAGGCGAGAGGAGCGAGAAGATAAGAACCTATAACTTCCCTCAGAACCGGGTGACCGATCACCGCATCAAGGCGAGTCTCTACAAGCTTGGTGAGATACTTGCAGGCGACCTGGCAGAGTTTCACTCCCTCCTTCTTGAAGAGGAGGCACGGCGTTATGTCCAGAACGGCGATTGAGGAAGCCAGACAGGCTTCAGCAAAAATTCCCTGGCAGGAGAGGCTCTTGTTATTAGAACACGTCGCCGCAAGATCGCTGCCCGAGCTGGTGGTTGATCGAGCATACCTTACCCATGAACAGAAGGAGCAATTGATTGATCTGGTGAAGAGGCGGGAGGAGGGTACGCCTCTCGAGATTCTGGTTGGAACCGCCTCCTTCCTCGATTTCGAGTTGGAAGTCAGACCAGGGGTTTTCATACCAAGACCGGAGACGGCTGAGCTGGTAGAACGAACAGTGGATGAATTAGGCAAAGCTCCCAAGGTGATCCTCGAGCTTGGCACAGGCACCGGCGCAATCGCAATAGCCCTGGCGCGAAGCTTCCCAGAAGCCAGCCTGATCGCAACCGACATCTCCCCTATTGCCCTGAGGTTAGCTGAGCGAAACGCAGAAAGACTGAAGGAGCATATTCAATTCGTCATGGGCAATCTCTTTGAGTTTGAGGGTGCCTTAAAGCTTGAAGGAAGACTGGATCTTTTGATCTCCAATCCTCCCTATATACCCACCGATCTCCTTGCCTGGCTGCCTGGAGAGGTGCGCAACTTCGATCCTCTCATAGCGCTTGACGGAGGGTCTGACGGCTTCAGGGTAGTAGAAAGGATCCTTGATAAAGCGGAAAGGTTCCTTGCTCCTAAAGGGCTTGCAGCCATTGAGATAGACCCACTGCTTGAGGAGCCCCTTGAGCGCTACGCCGAAACCTCACCCCTGCAGTTTAAGAAGGTGGTTGACAGTTACGGGAATCTGCGTTTTCTATTTGTGAGGAGATCATGAAGATAGCGGTGGTTTACAACAAGAAAAAGCCCAACGCTACTGAGATCATCAAACGTATCGAGGGGTGGGCTAAAGAGAAGGGGCACAAACTTCTGATCTCCGCCCCACTTGATGAATCCGTAGATTTTCTTCTCGCGCTTGGAGGCGACGGAACGATGCTTCGGGCGGTCCGCGAGGCGGAAGAACTCCAGGTGCCCATAATGGGCATAAACCTGGGCGGCCTCGGTTTCCTTACCGCGTTCCCCTCCTCAGAACTGGAAACAGCCCTCGAGGACCTGGGGCAAAAGCGGGTTCGGATTGAGGAACGGATGCTTATTCGCGTGAGGTGGAGAAAAGAGGAGTTCTTCGCCCTCAACGACGCCACCTTCAACATGAGCTCGGACGCGCGCGTGATCGAGCTCTCGACCTACGTGAACGGTGAGTTCCTGACCCGCTTTACGGGCGACGGCTTGATTGTTTCTACGCCTACCGGTTCGACCGCCTACTCACTTGCCGCGGGCGGGCCTATACTCGATCCACGGCTTGAGGCGATGATCCTCACCCCTATCTGTCCACACGCCCTATCGGCAAGGCCGATGCTGGTCCCGCCCAACTACACGGTTACAGTAGAGGTAGGCTCCAAGAACCCTCCGGTGATCCTCACAATCGACGGACAGGAAAGACGCCAGTTAGAGACAGGCGAGAATGTTGCCTTCTGTAGGGCCGAACGTCACGCCCGGATCGTAATGCCCCAGGATGTTTCATTCTTCCAGATCCTTCGCCGAAAGATGCGCTGGGGAGGCATGCGCGATGCTTGAGCGGCTGCGTATCCGAAACTTCGCTTTAATCGATGCGGTGGAGCTCAATCTATCAAAGGGACTCAACGTACTCACAGGGGAAACCGGCACAGGAAAATCAATACTTCTAGGCGCGCTGTCGGTCGTGCTCGGTGAGCGTATAACGGATGAACTTTTTCGATCGGATAAAGACCCGCTTGAGGTGGAGGCGTCGTTCAGCGTCGATGATCTCAAGCTTCCCGACTGGGTAGGCGCCGATCAGGAAGGCGTGCTTCTTATCCTTCGCAGCGCCCTCAAAGGCAAGCGTGCTGCCAACTTCGTCAACCAGCGTCAGACCACCCAATCAGCACTCTCGAAACTGGGCGACGATCTCGTTGACATCCACGGCCAGCATCAGCACCAGCTTCTCCTGAAACCGGCCACCCACGGAAGATTCTTCGATGCCTACGGAGAGCTTGAAGAACTCAAGGAACGGTACGCCGCAAAGTTCAACGATTATCATAAGCTGCTTGATGGGATCAAGAGACTGAAACGCGATCTTGCCCAGCGCCGCGAGCAGCGTGACTTTCTTGCCTTCCAGCTTTCAGAGATCGCAAAGCTCGATCCCAAGCCTGGTGAGGTTGCAGAACTCAAGAGAGAGCAGGAGCTTTTGGCCTCGGCCGAACGCAGGGAAAAGATGGCAAGTCGGTTGATTGAACTCGTCTCCGAGAAGGAGGCTTCCATACTTGAAGGGCTGGCGCTTGCAACCCAGATGCTTAAGGATCTGGCAGCACTGGATCCATCACTTCAGGAGACGCTCAAAACCCTGACAGAGGCCGAGGTGGCAACAGACGAGGTGTGGCGAACACTGGTGCGCTACCGCTCCTCAATCGAGTACTCACCCCAGCGGCTGGAGGAGATAAACGAACGGTTGTTCGCCTTCGAGAAGCTCTGGCGCAAGCATAACGTCGACGAGCAGGGACTCGTCAGACTGAGGGCTGATCTGGAGACCAAGCTTTCCTCTATCGAGCTGGACGCCGAGGAGATTGCCGAACTTGAAAAGGAAGAAGCCAGGCTCCGCGCTGAGGTTGTGGGGCTTGCACGCGAACTCTCCGAGGCAAGAGAAAAGACCAGGGAGGAGTTCCAGCGTGCTGTGGAAAACCAGCTTGAAGGGTTCGCCATGCCCAAGGCCCGGCTGGCTGTTGAGTTTCCGCGGTCCAATGACCCCGACGGTTTGTATGAAGAGAATGGGGTTCGCTACCGGCTCGCTGAGAACGGCCTTGAGGAGACGCAGTTCCTGTTCTCCGCCAACCCGGGGGAGACGCCGAAGCCATTGGCGCGGATAGCCTCGGGCGGCGAGCTCTCGCGCATCATGCTCGCTTTAAAGACGGTCCTTGTAGACTCAGACCAAGTACCGGTGCTGGTCTTCGATGAGATTGACGTGGGGATAGGTGGAAGAACAGCGGAGACGGTGGGCAAACGCCTCAAGGAGCTCGGCAAGAGAAAACAGATCCTTCTCGTGACCCACCTTCCACAGATCGCGCGCTACGCCGATCGTCACTTCCGGGTGACCAAGGAGGTCAGGAAAGGAAGAACCCTCACCCGCATCAAAGCGCTGGACAGGAAAGGACGTGTGGAGGAACTTGCCCGGATGCTGGGTGGAGAGGAGATCACCGATACAGTGCGCGCGCACGCAAAAGAACTCATTGAGGGCACCGAATGACACGTACCCGTAACACCCCCCGTACCCCTTCGGGGCATTCTCATAATTATTCGGAGCTTACGCTCCGCTCACAAGGAAATAACACCCCCCGCAACACATCCCCTGACACCCTCCCGGATGCAATGCCACAGGTGGTTAAAAACCCATGGCGTTTCTGGACGGTCCCCAATATCCTTTCCCTTATTCGACTCGCTATGCTTGCACCAACGGTCTGGGCGCTGGTTACCCAACGCAACCTGTTGGCCTTCATCCTGTTCGTGGTCTCCTCTGCTACCGATGCAGTGGACGGGTGGATCGCCCGTCGCTTACATCAGGAAAGCGAGTGGGGAAAGGTACTCGATCCCCTCGCCGACAAACTCACCCTGAACACACTTGCCATGATCATGGCATTCCAGGGAAGGATACCGCTCTTTCTCGCTCTCATAGTACTGATAAGGGATGCAATTATCTTGGGAGGTGGCCTGGTGCTCTTGACCTCAAGAACCTTCGTGCCTCAATCCAACTGGCCGGGCAAGATCACCGGCGTTGCGTTCTTTGCTATGCTTTGCGCCGGCTTACTTGATGCCCGCTGGCTGCTTCGTGGATTCCTTGTCCCGCTGGTAACCGTCCTGGTGTTCATAACCGTTGTCGTATATACCCACACCTTTTTTCAACGCCTGAATCAAAAGTCCAAGGAGGGATAAGTATGCTGGTACTTGTCGTAAGCGATCTACATGGCCATTCTGTAGAGCCTTTAGTAGAGATTGAAGGTGTGGATCTTCTGTTGATGCTTGGAGATGTAACAACGGGTGCCGGTCTTGAAAAAACCAAGGAGCGGATTCAGACCCTGCGAGGAGCCTATCCCGCACTTTATGTGATCTCCGGGAACTGGGAACGGCCCCAATCCGCAGCGTGGTTTCAAGCCGAAGGCCTCAGCCTTGATGGACGTGCAGAAAGGTTTAATGGACTACTTCTCTTCGGTTTAGGTGGCTCAATTCCCACACCGTTCAACACCCCGAACGAGTTCACGGAGGATGAGTTGGCCGATAAACTGACATCCTGTCCTGAGCCAGAAGAGGATGAGCGGCTCGTGATCTGCTCGCACAATCCCCCATACGGGGCCTGCGACAGGGTGTTTTTAGGCAAGCGTGTGGGATCGAAATCCTTACGGGTTTTTATAGAGAAGCGTAAACCTGACCTCGTGTTATGCGGGCACATCCACGAGGCAAGAGGAATCGAAAACATAGAATCAACGATTGTTCTAAATCCAGGCAGCGCCCCAAAGCACTACGCCCTGATCCGAATAGAAAAAGATATCTCCGTCAACCTCTATTGAGAAAAACGAAGGTCGACCGGAATCACTCTGAATATCTTTTCTCTTGCGATCTTTTGCCTGCAGGGCAAAAGGAGCACTATTTATTCCGACAACGGATAAAGAAGGCTATCGACCGGTTGTAGGTTTTCTCCTCTTCCAGGGTGAAGTAACAAGCCGGCAGCTCTCCTTTGTCACGATGGTAGGCTACGCACTCGCAGCAGCGCCCCTTGCGCGGGCATGGCTCGTAGGTGCAGGTGCACTCAACATCATTATCGCACTCGCTCATCTGCTTCTTCCTTTGGCTTAGATCATATCCTTTAAGGAGGGTAGTGTCAACCCTTGAACTGACTCAAGACTTGCTTATACTCCGGCAATCATTGGAGGTCTTAGATGCATATTCTTTGTTTGCTAAGTGTATTCCTGCTTGGGGGAGTCGAACTTGACACCGAACCGGCGTGGAAATCCAACGACAACGACTACTCCACCGGCGGGATACTGGCCGATATTGACTCAGACGGTGATCTTGATCTGGTAACCGGCAACGGCAACGACATGGCCCGAAATCCAAATAAAGTTTATTACAATGAAGACAACATCCTTGAAGAAACGGCATCATGGATCTCAGCCGATTGGAGCTACAATGGACATATATCGCTTGGAGATATGGATGCCGATGGGGATCTTGACTTGGCGGTGGCAGGCTTTGCCTATTACATAAGTTGGCAATCCGATCCTTCGCGTGTTTATTTGAACGAAGAAGGTACATTTACTTCGAACCCTGTCTGGTTAGGCGGCAACACTTTGCAGGCGTTTTCCTGCGACTGGGGCGATGCGGACGCAGACGGCGACCTTGACCTTGCAGTGGCTGCAGGTAACAGTTATATCCCGAAGAAACAAAAGATAGTGATCTTCAAGAATACGGACGGCGTGCTCTCGGCTGAACCGATGTGGGAATCAGCGGATTCTGACTACAACATGGACGTATGCTGGGTTGACGTGGACGCAGACGGCGATCTTGACCTGGCTGTGGGAGGATATGAAACGAACCGGATATACTTCACCGAAGAGGGCACCCTTAACACAGAGGCTGAGTGGGTATCGGCTGATGCCCATCACACCATCCAGATCGCTTTTGGTGATTTCGACGCAGATGGTGACATGGATATGGCTACCGCAGACAACAACCAGATGATGGACGACGAAAGCCGGGTACGCATCTACCTTAACCATAACGGAACGCTGGATACACTGCCATTTTGGGAGTCGAAGCTGTGGCAATATCAATCCTGCGTGGCCTGGGGAGATGTTGATGCAGACGGCGATCTTGATCTGGCCGCAGGCGGCTGGTGGGAACCGGTAACGGTATACGAAAACAACGATAACTCATTCGATTCTCTGCCGAGCTGGTCGTGGAGCCCTTTCCCGAATGAGAATCTCGTCTGTGAGCAGGTAATCTGGGGCGAGGTCGACAACGACAACTGGAAGGAGACCACCGAGAACTTCGGGACTATATCTGCAGGTCATGCAATCTACCCCTCCCACTTCCCGGCGTTGGATATCGTTGAGGTTAAGATCAATGGATCGGCTGCATCTCCAGGTGGGTTTTGCTGGAATCCGGCCGACGGTTGGATTCAGATAAACCAAGAGGGTTGGGTAGAGGTAACCTACCGCTATTCTAAGTATCCTGATCTTCTGGTAACCAACTGGAATCCCCCTACAGGAAACTTCCTCTTCCTCAACACAGCCGAGGATACAAATGCAGTTGCCGAACTGCCTCCTCCTGAACTTCCTGTCCAGCTTGAAAAGACAATACTGATCCGAGGAGAACCCATCAGGCTTATGGCTTCCACTCCTCAAAGGATAGAAGAAATCTCCCTCTACGACGTGACAGGCAGATGGCTTTCCAGCTTTGCTCCAGGGGATTGTCGTGAGTTAATTGCCCTTCCCTTCGAGACCTCAAGACTTCCTCGCGGGGTGTATTTCCTCCACGTCCTAATCAGGCAGAAACCAATCACCCTGCGCTTCCAGATTGTGTGAGCATTAACAAGGCTGCCTTGTGATCAGCCATGTTCGCTTTTAGCCGAGATTACGTAAGAACCCTAAGGCTGTAACAAAGCGGCCTTGGTTATCCGCTGGGCCGTAGAAAATTCCTCTGATTCCTCGTCCGTTCGCCGCTCACGCCACCCCAGTGTGTAGATATAAACACCAGGCGCTGGACGGTGACCACTTTCCGTCAAACCGTCCCAGTGAGCCTCAAAGATGCCGCCGAACTCATAGAAAACCTCGTCTATCAGTGTACGGATGTGCTCGCCGGCTCGGTTGTAGATGCGAAGCGTCACCAGTCCCGCACGAGGGATGCTGAACGCAAACGTCGTTGAGCCGCTGAACGGGTTCGGGTAGTTGTGGATATCCAATACAGGCTCGAAGCGCGTCATGATAAGAACGCTGTCGTTCACCAGAGTAGGATCGTCGGTGTAGTAAGTCCGGATCCACACTATCCTGTGTTCGGTTACCGTGGTGTCGAACGCACCTGCTATACTGCCAAGCTCCTCGTGAGGCCTCACAACCAGACGCGCCACTACCATCTTGGCAGAATCCACAGATCCCAGATCAGGAACGCCGTCATTATCCTCGTCCAGGAGAGGGGTTCCGTCCTCAAAGCTCAGGGTATGGCTCCAACCCAGATCAGGTGCCGCGTAGCTGCCGATGTCGATAATGTCATACGTGCTGCCGAGATTGGTTACCCGAAGCAGGTATACCGCCTCCTCGCCAGGACCGATTATCGTGCCCGTGTCCGGCTCGATATCCAGCGCCACTATGTTTCGCGTGCGTGTTACCACTATCGCGCTGTCGTATACCGTATCGCTGATCGAGGAGCGAGCGTAGACTATGGTTGAATCGAAAAGACCCGGAAGCGCCCAGTAGGGCGGCGTCACGTCAAGATACAGCATATCAAATCCAGGAACACCCCCGACAAGACCGGCCAAGGTGTCCAGATCAGGGATGTCGTCACCATCGGTGTCCGCAAGATCGTTGATCCCGTCCTTGTCAACAAGCCGGTGAACCCAATCCGATTGACCAGGTTCAAAGGTAATGTCCGGAACGTCAGGACCGTTGCCGTAATTGGAAACCTTTAAAGGATAGCGAATCGTCTGACCTGAAGGAACCGAATCCAACGTGTCGGGGATGATAAGTAGATCTGGAACAGCGTTAACCGTCACGATCAGAACCGCGGTGTCGGCAACCAGCTCCACAGGGTAAAGACGCGAGGGGTAGTTCACTGAGGCCCCAGCGAGGTGGATAACAGCGCTGTCACCAGCCATAGCTGTATCAGGAACATCAACACGAACCTGGAAGGGAGCCGGTATCTCCTCAGGAAGAACATTCGGGACGTCAGGGTTGCCGTCACCATCACTATCACTAAGACCGACCAACTCAACCGGCCACGTAACAGGATCCTTGTTAGAGCTCCAGGTAAGATTGACCGTATCCTCGCGGTAAAGGCTCGTGTTTAGCGCATACACCGAGAATACCGCCGACTCATCAGGATAGGCGGACTCACGCACCGTATCCGGACCTACCTCAATACTCACCTCGAGGATAGTAGTCACAAGAAACGCTGTATCCAGTCTGGTAGTATCCCGCATGGATACGACGCTGAAGAAACAGGTATCCATAGCTCCGAAAGGCACGGTATCCGAGGGGGTCACGTCGGCTAGCACAAGAACGTTCCCGCCCTTAGGCAAGGTGTCGGTATCGGGGTTGCCGTCGCCGTCAACGTCAGGCAGGGTGCGGCCCAGCTCGTCGGAAAGGGAGGTGCTGAAGTTTAAAGAATCGCTGTTCTCTGTGAAGATGTTGATAACGTCCCATATGTTGCCGTTGTTCTCGACGTAGACCTCGTAGGCGCCGTCATCTGTTTGGCTGGTGGAAACCAGACATTCGGTATCCTTAAACTGATCCGGGTAGGCGGCAACAGCCGGGTGTATCGCAAACCAGAGAGGCAAGAAGTCTGACCCTTGACGATCAAGGCAGCTTCCCATAGTCGCCACCCCTTCAGAAGTAGTCACATGGTAGATTGCAACTGCATCGGCATCGTCCAGCGGACAGGAGTAACGGTAGAACTCGCCCCTGTCAAGGGTTCCCTCGTAGATGGTCGTCTCCTCGTTCCCTCCAGACTTTGGGGTTCTTGTTACCTTTACATCGGTACTGTCGGAGAATGCAATAACGTGAAGCCGGGAGTAAATAAGCCCAATATCAGACCATGAAACGGAGGCCTGAAGCGGAATATAGAACTCCTTTCCAAGCCCTAAACCGTCGCGGTCAATCCCTCGAACCATGTAAAAAGCAACGTGGTGTATTCCGAAGCTTGTCCATTCGGTCTGTGAAACAGAGATATCCTTGTCCGCGTGGATGTAAAGCGGCCTGCCCCCCGTAGGTAATGGAACTGCAAATCCCTTAATCTTGCCTCTCTTCTCACAGAATATCCTTCGAATTGTATCGGCAGGATTATTAAGATCAGTAACCGTTACCCATGTTTCGTCTTCCCAGGGAACGAATTGAATATCCTGGGGGGCAGTTCCCCACATATGTTGGTAGGTCATGAAATCCCGGCCAGTGAAAGTTCCGTTGAACGCAGGTACGTACATCCCGTTAACGCCGCAGGAGGTCATAGTTGATACAGGACGTGTGGCCTCTACTGAGTAAACTATGGGAGGAACATCTCCCCCCTCACGCAAGTAGTACTCGGCACTGTCAAGATCACCCTCCCAGATAACCGTTTGGTTTTCCATATTCCGGACAACCACATGGGTATTATTGTGATAGGCAAAAACAGCCAGGATCGCTTCATTAGCTGGGATCCCAGTCGACTTCGGACCTACGGACAACAACTTCGTACTGAGCGGACGACTATTCTGATCCACCGCATACCAGGTGCCTAACCCCCTCACGAAGGGATCGCCGCTGAGAACCGAGAACTCTTTGCTACCCAGAACCTCATATACTCCCCACGGTATGTCCTTGACAAGGACATATTCTTCGTTCATGAGAACGCCGGACCAAACTGAGTCGCCAGCGTCATTAAGAATCCTACAGTAGTTACTGTCCCCGTAGGAGAATATAACAATATCGCCGTAGGTGTAGGCAAAGGTAGCAAAGGTATCTTCCTCCTGGGGAATCATCGGAAGATCAAGTTTCCCTACGTAATGGGTTTGCTCCACAGTTCCCTCAAATAAAGGTGCTGGTCGGGTAGTATCCCTTTCCACATAGTCTTGCACCAATACATCGCTCGGCTCAACCGCCTGAGCCAGCCCGATTTGCACCCCCCCTAAGAGCAATATGCTCACTATTACAACAACACGCCGCATTGCTTCCTCCTAACTAAGGTTTAATTACCATAAGGATACCCCCCCAAAGGGAATTGTCAAGCCCCTTGACAGAATTCCAATCAGGCATAGAGTTGGGCATGCCCGCACCCGTAACACCCGTAACACCCGTAACACGCACACCCTTAACTCTCAGGAAGGATCGGGAAGGAATCCCAAGGATTTGTGTAAAAACCCACACCCTCTCCCCTGCTGACGAGATCGGCGAGGTGGTCGAGCGCTACGCGGCTAGGTATCTAAAGCCGGGCGACATCGTGGTGCTTGCCGAATCGCCTCTGGCCATCACCCAGGGCAGGGCGATACCAGTAAAGCAGATGCATCCCAGACTTTCGGCAAGGATACTGTGGCGGTTCGTGCGCAAGGTTCCCTACGGTGTGGGCCTACGCAATCCTTTCTCAATGGAAGCTGCAATTGAAGAGTGTGGTGTGTTACGGGTATGGTTCGCGGCGATCCTAGGTGGATTCTTGAGGATGCTGGGACGGAGAGGCGATTTCTACAGGATTGCGGGAATCCAGGCGCGGATGATTGATGCGGCAGGAACATCACCTGTCAAGCCCTACGACGAGTGCGTGCTCAAAGGGCCTAAAGAACCCTACGAGGTGGTCAAGGGATTAAAGAACCGCTTCGGGGTTGAGTTCGCGATAATGGACATAAACGACATCGGCGGCTCCTGGGCGGTTGCTGCGACTTCGAGGATCAACCGAGCGGCACTTGAGGAGCTGATGCGCGACAACCCCATGGGTCAGGGCACCCAGCTGACGCCGATTACGATCGTGAGAGCAAGAGGAACCGAGCTGCTCTTAGACTAGCGGATAATCACCTTCCTTCGCAGCCTTTGACTTCCTCCTTCCCGGACAGAAACGAAGTAGACCCCTTGAGACAGATGGGATAGATCGATCTCCGCACGAGGTTCCTCTATGATCTCGGACAGAACCCTGCGGCCAAGAGCGTCGAAGATGCTAATAGAAACATCATCTCCACTAGTATCACCAAACGATAGGTAAAGTGTGTTACAGGCAAAATTCGAGTGTAGCTCCAAGGCCCCTTCCTCCTCCAGATGCTCTTCAACAAAAGTCCCACGCACAATCGTAACTACAGTGGCCGAATCGTAAACCGTATCGTTGATCGAGGAGCGAGCGTAGACTATGGTTGAATCGAAAGAACCCGGAAGCGCCCAGTAGGGTGGAGTCACGTCAAGATAGAACGTATCAAATCCCGGAACGCCCTCAACAAGACCGGCCAGGGTGTCCAGATCAGGGATGCCGTCACCATCGGTGTCCGCGAGATCGCTGATGCCGTCCTTCGAAACAAGACGGTGAACCCAATCCGGTTCGCTTGAGGTAAAGGTGATGTCAGGTACATCGGGATCATCCCCAAAATTGAGAACCTCAAGAGGATAACGAATGGTTTGCCCCGCAGGAACCGAATCCAACGTGTCAGGAACGATAAGAAGCCCAGCAACAGGTAATGGCAACGCGTATATTCCGGAAGCCATTACTAATAAGCACACCCCCATCAACACAAAGCGCTTCATCGCTCCTCCTTTATACTCAGAGTTCTTTACTTACAAACGACCACCTTACGGGTGATGCGCCCGCTCTGCCCTCTCTTAGCTGAGATAAAGTAAACACCCCGGGGAAAGCCTGACACATCTATACTTGCCTGCGATTCCTGGATAGTCCTGGATAAAACCCTGCGGCCTGTTACATCGAATATATCAAGCTGGAGTTCTTCTCTAGCAGGATTCAAAACGTATACCACATCCTGCCCAAAGGCGAACCTAAGCTCGAAATGAGCCCCCACAAAAGGTTTCTCGCTCACGGAGCCGGGAATAATCCTGGTTATAAGAAATGCCGTATCACACTTGGTCGTATCACGGGAAGAGACCACTCTGAAGTAACAGGTATCAACAGTCCCAACCGGCACAGTATCCGAAGGGATGACGTCAACAAGCACAAGGGCGCTTCCGCGTCTAGGCAAGGTATCGGTGTCAGGATTGCCGTCGCCGTCAACGTCAGGCAGTGTGCGGCCCAGCTCGTCGGAAAGTTCGGTTACAAAATCAGGATCCAGGCTGTTCTCTGTGAAGATGTTGATAATGTCCCATACGTTGCCGTTGTTCTCGACACAGACTTCGTAGCAACCCTGGTCGGTCTCAGAAACAGGAACCCCGGGGTAAGTCTCTCTAAACTGATCAGGATAGGCGGCAACAGCCGGATGGATCCCAAACCAGAGAGGCAAGAAGTCGGAGCCCTGGCGATCAAGGCAGCTTCCCATAGTCGCCACCCCTTCAGAAGTAGTCACATGGTAGATTGCAACTGCATCCTCATCGTCCATCGGACAGGTATAACGATAGAATTCACCTCTGTCAAGGGTCCCTTCATAGATACCTGTTTCGTCCCCACCGTCTCTTGGAATCCTGGTCACTTTTATATCGGTGTTGTCAGAAAAAGCTATAACGTGAAGACGAGAATAAACGGGCCCAATAGCAGCCCATGAAACGGAGGCCTGAAGAGGGATATAGAACTCCTTTCCAAGTCCCAAACCATCGCGGTCAATCCCTCGAACCATGTAAAAAGAAACGTAGTCTGTGCCGAAGCTTATCCATTCGGTTTGGGAAACAGATATGTCCTTGTCCGCGTGGATGTAAAGTGGCCTGCCCCCCGTAGGTAATGGAACTGCAAATCCCTTAATTTCCCCTCTTTTCTCACAGAATACGTGCCAGATCGTATCTGTCGGATCACCCAGCCGGGTAACGGTCACCCGTGTTTCGTCTTCCCAGGGAACGAATTGAATATCCTGGGGGGTAGTTCCCCACATATGTTGGTAGGTCATGAAGTCCCGGCCAGTGAAAGTTCCGTTGAACGCAGGTACGTACATCCCGTTAACGCCGCAGGCGGTCATAGTTGATACAGGACGTGTGGCCTCTACTGAGTAAACTATGGGAGGAACATCTCCCCCCTCACTCAAGTAGTACTCGGCACTGTCAAGATCACCCTCCCAGATAACCACCTGGTTTTCCATATTCCGGACAACCACATGGGTATTATCATTATAGGCAAAAACAACCAGGATCGCCTCAAGATCTGGGCTAAAAGTTGACTTCGGACCTACGGACAACAACTTCGTACTGAGCGGGCGACTATTCTGATCCACCGCATACCAGCAGCCTAACCCTCTACCAAAAGGGTCACCGCTGAGAACCGAGAATTCTTTGCTGCCCAGAACCTCATATACTCCCCACGGTATGTCCTTGACAAGGACATATTCTTCGTTCATGAGAACGCCGGACCAAACTGAGTCGCCAGCGTCATTAAGAATCTCACAGTAGTTAATGTCTGAGTAAGAAAATATCACGATATCCCCAAAGGTATAGGCGTAGGTGGCAAAGGTATCTTCACTTTGAGCGGTATATCCCCATTGGGATACCTGGGGATTTGAAACCATCCCCAGGAGACTAAAGATGATAAAAAAGCACATCATCCCTCCTTGGTTTTGTTTATTGAAAATACTACGAGTTAATTGAGGATTGTCAAGCCTTGGACTAGTAGATTATGACCCTGCGTATGACGCGCTGGCTCTCCACTATCCGGGCGGAGAGGAAGTAAACGCCCGGTTGAAAATGCGAGACGTCAATCAGGGTCCGAGGACCGTCAAAAACCTCTTTATAGATACTGCATCCCAGGACGTCGAAAAGCTCCAGGTGAACCTCCCCCCCAAACGAATAGTTGAGCGCCACGAAAAGCACGTCGTGCGCAGGCTGCGGATAGACCTCCAGGCAATCTGCAAAAGTGGTGTCGCTTCCTTGAACATCTTCGTCAAAGACCTGCTCACTTGCCTCACTAACCCCAACCCACTCCTCGGAGGTAACCTCCCCTCCATCACCCCCTGAGATGTTAAGCATCGCCAAAAGGATCAAAAATTTCATCTCTACCTCCATACCCTTTTCATATACTAAGATAAGCAATAATCGTGCCAAGCCCTCCTGAAAAATAAGTTCAACAGATACTTGACTTATCGAAAAAGAGGATGTTACGATGTAGCACAGAATGTCACAGAATTACATAAAAAGATAATTCCTTCCTCGTTGACATAGACTTTCTTGCGACTAGAATCTCCCAATGGAGAAAGGATTCTTCGCCGACCTGGGCAGGATGCGGTATAAGCCAGCCTGGAATTTCCAGCTGAAGCTGTGGCAGATGCGTGCCGATGAGCAGATTCCCAACACCTTGATCTTTGTGGAGCATGAGCACGTGATAACCAGAGGCAAGTCGGCTGATGATAAGAATCTGCTGTATTCAGAGGAGGAGTTGGCAAAGCGTGGAGTTGATCTTCATTCAGTAGAACGCGGCGGCGACTTTACCTATCACGGCCCGGGTCAGCTTGTTGGATACCCTATTTTTCACATAAAAAAGGGCCTAGCCGGTATCCGGCCATTGGTGAGGAATGTTGAGAACGCCGTATCCCAGGCGATGGAGACGTTCGGGATCACCTCAAAGGGCTCGATGGAGATACCTGAGAAGTATCCGGTGGGCGTCTGGGTTGGCTGTGAGAAGCTGGCGGCGATCGGCATCGCGGTGAAGAAATGGGTTTCATTCCACGGATTTGCATTAAACGTATCCACCGATCTGGATATGTTTAAATTGATTATACCTTGCGGATTGACCAATAAAGTGGTCACCTCGATGGAGAAGATTTTAGGGCAAAAACCGGGCTTTAAAAGGGTCAAAAACGAGGTAAAAAAAGCGTTTTCCGAGACCTTCGAGATCGAATTTGAGGAAAGGAAGATGGAGGATTTTGCATGATGCGCAAACCAGACTGGCTCAGGGTGAAGCTGCCAGGCCATGGCGAGTACAGGGATGTTGATAAGATATTGAAAGATCTGGACTTACACACCGTTTGCCGCTCGGCGCGCTGCCCCAACATCGCCGACTGCTGGGGGAAAAGAACGGTAACGATTATGATCTTAGGGGATGTGTGTACCAGATCCTGCAGGTTCTGCGCGGTAACCCCAGGTAATCCAGGGGGTTATGTAGACGAAACCGAGCCTGGCCGCGTGGCCGAGGCGGTTAAACGAATGGGATTGCGGTATGTGGTGCTGACCTCGGTTGACCGGGACGATCTTGCCGATGGCGGCACGGAGCATTTTGCACGCACTATCCAGCTGATCAAGGAGCAGGACCCGAACGTTCTGGTGGAACCCTTGATCCCTGATTTCGGTGTAGGGGCACGGCATGCCGTGCCCTCCCGTCTCAAAAAGATAATTGACGCGAAACCTGACGTTATCGCCCACAACCTTGAGACAGTGGAGCGGTTGACGCCTCATGTAAGGGATCGCAGGTCAAGTTACACATTATCGTTAGATGTATTGAAAACCTTGAAAGAACTTGAACGTGGTACCATGACCAAATCAGGAATAATGGTAGGATTGGGCGAGACCGACGATGAAGTCTACCAGGCGCTTCAGGATATGCGGGGAGTAGGGGTAGAGATCGTAACCATCGGCCAGTACCTGCAGCCTACCAAGAGGCATCTGGAGGTTCAAAGATTCGTCACTCCGGAGCAGTTCGCCGAGTATGAGCGGAGAGCGTTGGAGATGGGCTTTTTATCTGCAGCCTGCGCGCCCCTGGTTCGTTCCTCCTATCATGCTGCAGAAGCTGCCTCAATCATACGAAATCGCAAGAGGATAAGGGATGAAAAACCTACTTAATTATTCTTCTTGGGGTCCCCGCGACGGTGCAAAGCAACGGCGTGGGGTGAATTCATCATATCATGCAGCGGATGTTGCCGTTCTTATAAGGAATCGTAGTTCTCGTAGGGGCCGGTCTTTAGACCGGCCCGGATATGGAGATTAATATAGCGGGCCGACCTGAAGGTCGGCCCCTACGTTCTCCACTCAGGTAGGTGGGTGATAACCGCATAACCACCACACTCAAGATTATGCCCCATATGAGATCGCCCCCCTCCCTTTGGTCGCTTGCACCCCCTTCGGGTGGTCGCGATGACAATTAGGCGGGCTTTCTTTTTCCCCTCCCCCTACCCCCTCCACCAAGGGAGGGGGATTTTATTCCTCCCCCTTGATGGCGTCAGTGCCCCCGTCGGGTAGGGAGGTGACCTCTGCGAAACAGAGGTCGGAGGAGGTGAATAAAATGCGGGCTACTCGCAATGACAAACAAAACGGGCCGACCTTCAGGTCGGCCCCTACGAGCTTGTACTCCTAGTCGGATTGACCTTTCCCAGGTGGACACAGCTCGTTAAATATCCAACCAAGGTCCATTACGTCAAGCTCTCCGCTCAGGTCAAGGTCGGTGCTGTCCAGGGTGCCTCGACATTCGTGGCATTCATAGACGAGCTTCAGGAACTTGCCCCCCACCAGTCGGGGAACCTCGTTTCGCCTTTCTTTACCATACCAAGTGAATACATCCCGGCCACCTTTAGCACTATTGCACCTTCGGCAACACAAAACAAGGTTATGTATTTCGTGAGTTCAATAATGAAGTGCAACACCTTGGAAAGCGAGAGGGATTTCGTTATTCTGAGGATGTATGCACTCAATCTACCGACATCTTGGACTGGAGGAGCGTGAGGTGACAGCGTGCCCCTTGAGCGCTTTATGCGCTCATAGGGTATAGAGAATATGCTTAGAGATGGGCGATCCATACGCGAGATGGCGCAGGTTTTAGGAAGGAACGCCTCCAGCATCTCGCGGGAGCTACGGCGCAACCGCTCACCAGTCCACGCGAGTTACCTTGATCATCGCGCCCAGGAGCGTGCGGATAGACGCAGGTCAAACGCAAGCCGCAGGATGCGATTGAAGAGTGATAAGATCAGGGATTACGTGGTGTCCAAGCTCAACCAAGACTCCTCGCCAGAGCAGATAGCTGGAAGGATCGAGATAGATTGGCCTGGTCTATCTATCAGCCACGAGGCTATCTATCAATACGTCTACCATCCTTCCACCCCCAACCGAGGAGAGCTCATCGGTTGTCTGAGGCGTTCTCACAAGAGACGCAAGAGGAAGGGTAGGGCACCAGACAAGCATAGGTCTAAGATAACGGGTAGGGTGGGCATAGAACAAAGACCATTTGAAGTCGAGACCAGAGCCAGGTTTGGGGACTGGGAGGCAGACACCTTGATCTCACGCCGGAGCAGGGCGGCTATATTAACCATGGTAGAACGCTCAAGCAGGTTGGTTCAGCTTGAAAAGTTGGATGCTAAGACCTCTACTCTGACATCTCAAGCTATCATCAGCCGCCTGCTGTGCTTTCCCAGAGACTCCAGGCATACTATCACCTTCGACAATGGCCCGGAGAATGCTGAGCATGAAGGAGTCTCCCAATCCACAGGCATAAGCTGCTTCTTCTGCGAACCTTACTCTTCGTGGCAGCGAGGAACCAATGAGCACACCAACGGACTGGTAAGGCAATACTTGCCAAAGAAGACCGACTTCGCTATAATCAGTAGTGAGGAAATCAAGTTGATAGAGTCAAGGTTAAACAACAGGCCCAGGAAATGCCTGGGCTTTAAAACCCCACTCGAAGTCGCTAACATATGTGTTGCACTTCAACGTTGAATGTAGGTTTCATTAATTTTGCAATCCGGAGGAGCATTAATCTTCTGTGGAATTATATGATCCCAAGTTAAATCCTCGGTGGCGTCGCAGTAAGAACACCTTTTTTCTTCAAACATCTTCTGATCTTCCCGAACGACATCCGACCACTTCTTCCGCCCCATTTGCAAGTCCTTGAATGTTTTCATGATAAACCCGTATTGCCCTTCCATCCCAGCAGATCGAGCGATCAACTTCGCATACTGCCAGAAGATAAGATCCCGGACAGTCTTTACAGCTTTAGGCGGCATAGATTCCTCCTCGTGACATACCACTATATCCGCAACCGCAAGCTTGTCAACTCTTCTTCTCCCCCCCTCTTCCCTGAAAGGCTTCAAGCACCTTGACCAATCCACACAAAGCCCTATAATTCAGAACGTGGGACAAGCTGAATCCCATGTAAGGAGGAGTTAAATGAGTAACACCTTTGGCTCAACCGATGAGCTGCTCGATTTTGCGATCGCTAAGGAAGAAGAGGCCAACCAATTCTATACCAACCTGGCGACACGGGTAGAGAAATCCCCCATGCGCGAGGTATTCGAACGCTTCGCCGCCGAAGAGCTCAAACACAAGGCCAGGCTGGAGGCGATCAAACATGGTAAGCTGCTCTTATCCGCAGAACAAAAGGTTGCCAATCTCAAGATCGCCGACTATCTTGTGGAGATCAAGCCAGAACCCGACGAAACCCTTGACTATCAGAAAACCCTGATGATCGCGATGCAACGCGAAAAGGCATCATTCAAACTCTATACCGACCTGGCCGCGATAACCGACAACGCGGAACTGCAGGAGACGCTCTTGGGCCTTGCGCAGGAGGAGGCAAAACATAAGTTGCGCTTTGAGATCGAATACGACGAGCACATCCTGACCGAGAACTAACGCTTCAGGTTATCTCTCGTATGTAGGAGACAGGAGGATAGGAGAGGCAAAAAACCTCAAATCCAAGGAGGATTTTGATGGCAGACAACGAAACGAAGGTAATTGAAGCCTTTAAGAAAGCAGGCGAACCCTTAAAGGCCGGACAGGTGGTAGAGGCCACAGACATCGATGCCAAGGAAGTGGGCAAGATCATCAAGAAACTCGCAAAGGAAGGCAAGCTTATCTCCCCGAAGCGCTGTTACTACGGACTCCCCTGATGCTGCTTGTAAAATTATCAGGCACGCTGAAGCGCCCTCTTTACCTTTTACTTCCCCAGACCCGCCGTTAAAGGAGTGGAAAGGAAAATAGAGCAAATGGCAAGCATAAATGGAACAAAAACCGAACGCAATCTCTTGACCGCGTTTGCCGGCGAGTCGCAGGCCCGCAACCGATACACCTACTTTGCGAGCAAGGCACGCAAGGAAGGCTATGTTCAGATAGCCGACATCTTTGCCGAAACCGCCAATCAGGAACGCGAACACGCCAAACGTCTCTTCAAGTTCCTCGAGGGCGGCGAGGTGGAGATAGCCGCAGCATTTCCCGCAGGCGTAATCGGGACGACGCCTGAGAACCTTAAGGCCGCAGCCGCAGGCGAGAACTACGAGTGGACCGAGATGTACCCCGGTTTCGCCAAGCTGGCCCGCGAGGAAGGCTTTGAGGGGATCGCAGCGGTTTTCGAGGCGATCTCGGTTGCCGAAAAACAGCACGAGAAGCGCTACAATGACCTTCTGGCCAACATCGAGGCGGGCAGGGTCTTCAAACGAGATAAACCGGTGATCTGGCGGTGCCGCAACTGCGGCTACCTGCACGAAGGCACCGAAGCCCCACAAGAATGTCCAGCCTGCGCCCATCCCCAGGCCCACTTCGAGATACTTGGTGAAAACTGGTAACCCGTAACACCGTAACACGCCTCCACTCCCACGGGGATTTCGCTTCTAACAAAACCATAGTATCAAGGGTGCATTGATGGTGCGCCCTTCCTTTTTGTTACCTTGACAACCCACCACTCTGAGGTTATCCTGAGCAAACAAGGAGGCAGCATGCGTAAGATAATTATTCTGATCCTTCTAGGAGCGGCTATAGCCGCCGCCGATCCATTCAACACCGTCACCGCCTACACCCTACCCCCTCAGATTGGCTACATCGGGCCGAACGTGCCGGTTACGATACCCCTAGAAGAAGGAGGAGACATCTCCATCGCCCCGGTCCTTTGGGCAGGCTATGGAATCTTCCCTCGGTTCGATATGACCTTGATGATCCCGGCCAGTATCTACGAGGGCGAGTTCAATCTGGGCGACGCAATGCTTGAGTGGCGTTACGAGCTGATCTCCTATGAGATGTTAAGCGTCTCGCCGGTGTTCGATGTATTCATACCCATGTATTCCGGTGGTTCGTTGAGCTTTGGCCCAGGGGTGATGGCAAGCGCTGGGTTTCCCGCCCTGCAGTTACATGCGAATCTCTTCTACACTACTGACTTCAAGGGTTCGGCAGGCGAACTGGCTTTTCTTACTGCTTCTGAATACTGGCTATACGAAAGCTTCTCACTCTATACAGAACTTAACCTCTATTACTCGCTGGACGCAAAGGAAGGCACAGTTGAGTTCTGGCCCGGTGTAAGCTGGTATCCTACCAACTGGTTGAACATAAATGCCGCCCTTGGTATCCCCACTACCCTGGGCTATCTCTCCCCCGGCCTGGCGGCGTACGTGAGTTTTTAAGAAAAACCTGAGATTAAAAGAGGTTTGTGTTACGAATCTTTGCAGACGTGCCACAAACTCGTCAGAGTTATATCGCACTCGTCACAAAAAAGCTGGTCAAAAGCTGGACAAAAGCTCCCCAAAAGCTGGTCAAAAAGTGGACAAATCAAGGACAATTTTCCCGGGTCCCCATAAAGCTACGAAGTAGATTTACGGGGTAAAAAAAGCTGGTCAAAACCCCGGGGTCCCCGCAAAAGCGCGAAGCGATTTTGTGGGGTAGAAAAAGGTGGACAGGGACGCGACTGCGTCGCGATTGCAAATATCAAATTGCAAAATGCAAATTTTAAAATGATGGTGCGGCTGCGGAGCAGACGTCTGGGGTTAAAAATTCGGGTAATTTCGGGTTGATTTATTATAGGGGAAGCGGTTTCCCCGCTCCCTTTATCCCCTTATTCATCTCAGCCCGCTTTTTTAATCGGGCCTTTTACCCTCACTCTTCAGAACACCTTGAGGAGATTCGTAGGGGCGTACCTTTAGGTGCGCCCGCATGATTTAATCGGGCCGACTTGACGCGTAGCGGCGTCTGATCGCCAAAGTCGGCCCCTACGAGCTTACTTATTCCTTTTGATCATCTTCTCCGAACGGTTTTCTTTCGGGTTCCGTGAGTATTTATGAACATCATCTCCATTAGGATTAGGTCTTGGAGTTGGCACGGGCTGTTTGTGTTTTTGAGAACCATTCTCAGATTTTTCTTTTTCTGGCATTTTAACCTTCTTTCGTATGGTTAGGTGTCGAAGAAGAGGATTGCTCAGATGGTGGCTCGGGACGTCTCGAAGTAGGATTATCAGCATCCGGATTGGGCTTAGGAGTTGGCAAAGGTTTATCCGGCTTACCTGATGGCTTTTTAGGCCTGTCTTGATCAGGCATTAAAACCTCCTACTAAAGAAAATACAATTAATACAAGATTCGTAGGGGCGTACCTTTAGGTGCGCCCGCATGATTTAATCGGGCCGACTTTCAAGTCGGCCCCTCTCTCCGTGCCAACGAAAAGCACGGCGGAAACCAAGGTCTTCGGCCTCTTTGATAGTCCATACATATGTCTCTCCTCTTTCCCTCTCAACCTTAGTCCTGTCGTATTGCTGATCAAAAGGAAGATGATAAATCTTTTCACCCGTCTGACGATTCACATTGCATTTGACTAAGGGATAATCCTCAAGTTTGAAATTTTCTATGACTTCCACTCCAAGAACCTCGGCAAACCTATGAGCTACAGGCGAAAGTTCGGTGGTTGTCATAAAAACAGACTTCACTTTTAACTTCTTTTGAAACAGCTCTAAATTCTGGGGACGTTGTTTTCGTTCTTGCTCTACTCTATACATCATGGTAGTCCCATATAGCTGAGCGATGTGCTTTTCATATATTGTTCGCCATCTAGCCCAACATTTGCATTGAACGATGTGAACCTCTTTGCCTTTCTGGGCAATAACATCCCGACCTAAATCTTCTTCTCTATACAAGACTCCAGATGGCAATACCTTATATCCTTTCTCCCAATACCACCATGCCACATATCTCTCGTAATCTCTTCCTATTTGCCACCTACTTTTATGAGGACGCCGACGCCAATTATCAAGAGCACGTTGAAGGCGCTCTTGATGGGAAAGTTCTTCCTTAACCGCCTCCCCCTGCCAAAAAACTGCCGGATCAACACCTTCTTCAATCTCCTCTTCTTCTGGAAGGTTCAAGGTAGTAGCAATCATTTCGTCAATTGTTTCGCCTTCAAAGTCGAAAAGATGCGGAAGGATACTCTGCCAGTAACGAAGTAAGTATTTAGCCCGACGCCATCTCTTTTCTGCCTCCCGTCGTTTATTTGCAATGTCTCGAATTTCTTCCGCAGCCCTAGGTGCCGGATGCGATTTGTTTTCTAAATAATCTGCTCTACGTAAATCTTGAAGGTAAAAATAATCTGCGAATACTTCCCCGAGCCAAGGCATCCCTCTTTTGCTTTCTTCAATTATCCTCTGAACTTCCTCTTGCTTCCTATTTATCTCTGCTTCCTTTTGTTCTATTGTCACTTTCATCCTAGACCTTCGCTCACTAATCTCCTTTTTCTCTTCCTCCATCATCTGTTTAATCTCCTCTTCTCTCTGCTCCATCATTTTTCCCATCCTAAACTTCTCATCGGCTACAAGTCTTTCCCTTTGTTCAATCTCCATCTTTAGCTTCTCCATATTCGAACGGAGTTCTTTAATCTCTGCCAATTTGCTTACCAGTTGTCTCCTCTGGCGATCTATAGTTGCAGAGAGTTCTCTATTTCGATTTTCCAAATCAGTAAGTCGCCTTTTTCGTCTTTTAACACTTCGGATTATCGATGATATACCCCATATCAAAAGACCTAAAGCAACTAAAATCAGTAAAACCCAACAAATTGGTCCCTCAAACATCTTTCGACTCCTGCTAGAATTCTTCTAGCCCAGAACTCCCACCTGAACATATCAGCCCTCTAATCATAAAATTATCTTATACTCGGATACATCTTTGTCAAGTGGATTTAAAGCCTCGCTGGCGAACCTTAAGGTTCGCACTACATGGATAGAGAGGGCCGAAGCCCTCTCTGCTTTTCTTAAAAGGCTCCTACCTTGTCCTTATGTTTCCTGAGTTCCTGTTGTCATGGCGATACTTGGGCCATGACGATGAAGCCAATCCCTTGGATTTGCTGGTAATCGCGTAGAGATTCTTGTCATCCGCCCCGAAGTAGATCGTTCCGTCGTCAGCGAGCGCGAGTGAAGAATATATCTCTCCGTCGGCTTCATATGTCCACTTAAGCTTACCTGAGGGATCAAGCGCATAGACGTTGTGATCGGGCGAGCCGAAGTAGATTGTCCCGTCCAAGCCGATTGTCGGGCCGATGTTTACGTCACCCTTTGTCTCGTATTGCCACTTGACTTCCCCCTCCGGGGTGAGCGCGTAGAGGTTGTTGTCAGCCGACCCGAAGTAGACGGTGCCGTCTTTGGCCACCGCACAGGAAGACCATATCTCATAGTCGGTCTTGAACTTCCACTTGAGCTCGCCTGAAGGGCTAAGTGCGTAAAGGTAGCCGTCCCTGGACCCGCAGTAGATGGTTCCGTCCATGCCAATCGCAGGGGAGGCCCGCACCCAGTTCCTGGTCCAGTATCTCCACTTACGCTTGCCGTCCGGGGTAAGGGCATAGATGCAATTGTCCTCCGAGCTGACGTAAATCGTCCCATCTACACCGATCGCAGGGGTAGTCGCTATGAAATCGCCGGTCCTGTACTTCCACTTGAGTTCGCCTTTGGGGGTAAGCGCATAAAGGTAACGGTCAAACGAGCCGAAGTAAATCGTCCCGTCTGAACCGAACGCAGGGGTTAACGCCCTTCCCTTGGTCTTGAACTTCCACTTTAGCTCGCCTTTGGAGGTAAACGCATATAGGTTCTTGTCGTTCGCCGCAACGTAGATCGTCCCCTTGGCATCGATTGCCGGTGCATGCACACCATACTCGATCTTGTATTTCCATTTGACCTTCCCTGAACGGGAGATGGCGTAAAGGAAGTTGTCTATAGCGGTAACGTAGATCGTCCCGTCTTTACCGATCACCGGGGTTCCTACCTCATCACCAAGCTCGCATTGCCACTTGAGCTTGCCCGGTCTCTGACAGGTAAGCAGCCCCAGAGCGAGCGCTGTGCCTAACAGAATAAGCAGTGCTTTTTTCATCTTTCCTCCTCATTGTGTTGGTGTTGAAGGATTTTTATCAAAGCCCTGGCAGGGCGGACTGCTAACGCAACCATCAAGTTTCCTCCTTGATACTGTCTTATGTTGAGTGTAATCGGAAACACGGACGTTGTCAAGTAAAAGGAAACAAATAGACTCTTATGAGAGAAAGCCCCAGCCGCGTATGTGAACTTCTCTTAAGAACACCTTGAGGAGATTCGTAGGGGCGTACCTCAGCGTGCCCCTTGGGATACCGTGTATCCCATAGGGTATTAGGTCCGCCCGCATGATTTAATCGGGCCGACTTTCAAGTCGGCCCCTACGAGCTTTAATCATAAAATTATCTTATACTCGGATACATCTTTGTCAAGTGGATTTAAAGCGTGTAGCGCGAGGCTTCAGCCTCGCTGGCGAACCTTAAGGTTCGCACTACATGAATAGCCCGTAACACAAGGCGCGCCCTTAATCTCTTCCGGGGTCCCCGCGACGTTGCAAGGCAACGGCGTGGGGTGCATCAGTGGGTGATGGTGATGCGGCGGATGGTGTCCGGAGGAATACCCTCGTCTTCATTACCGTTGCGCAACTGCATCACCACGTCCATGCCTTCGATCACTCGACCGAATACGCAGTAGTTGCCGTCAAGGTCAAGCGCCGGCTCAAGGCAGATGTAGAACTGACAAGACGCGGAGTTCCGGGCAGCGCCGCGTGCCATGCCAACCGCACCCTTAATATGCGATCGGCCGCTTTCCTCGTAGTCTATGGTGTAACCTGCGCTGCCCTGACCGGTGCCCAGAGGGTCGCCGCCCTGAATCACAAAGCCGCCGACGTAGCGATGCCAGATAAGGCCGTCGTAGAAGCCCGCATCTGCAAGCCTGATGAAGTTGCGCACAGTGTTCGGCGCCTCCATTGAATAGAGCTTGAACGTAAAGCTTCCCTTGTTGGTCTCAACCACAGCGCACTCGTTCCCGGTGAGCTTGACCGGATTGCTTTTCACGCGAAGCGCAAGCCCCACCCTCTCCTTGGCAGAAAGGTTGTAGGTATCGGGTATCGAAGGCTGAACCGCCTTAACACACGCAAGTCCTGCAAGCAGAACCAGGGACGTGAATCCGGCGAGGCGAACAAGCTTCATGACCTCAGTCCCTTGAGATCGTTATCTTTACGATCTTGTCGCCGCGGCGGAGTTCATTGACCACATCCATGCCTTCGACGGTCTTTGCGAAAACCACGTAGTTGCCGTCAAGCCCGGGCTGGGGTGCCAGGCAGAAGTAAAACTGACAACCTGCCGAGTTGAGGTCTTGACCGCGAGCCATACCCACGGCACCGAGTTCGTGCTTGCGGTTGTTGTGTTCGAAGGCAATATTGTACCCGGGGTTACCCGAACCACTGTTAAGCGGATCGCCGCCCTGCAGTACAAAACCCGGTTCGTAACGGAAAAAGATCAAACCATCATAGAATCCTGATTCGGACAGCCGGATGAAGTTGCGAACCGTGTTCGGGGCATCCTTCGAGTAAAGCTTAACCACAATCGTTCCCTTGTTCGTCTCGATAGTGGCCTTCTCATTACCCTGAAGCTCGATATCCTCATCCTTAACGGCAAGTGCAACCTTAATGCGATCCTGCGGGGTAGCCGTAGAATCCCACAGGTGGCGCGTGATCCCGAAAGGACCGGGCTCCGCTTTAGTAACGGTTGGTGGCGGCAACGGTTCCTGTTTGGGCTCCTCCTTTTTCTCCGCCTTGCTACAATAGATCATGGCAGCGGCAAGAATACCCATCAGTAAAACACCGATTGTCTTCTTCATAGAGCCTCCTTTGGTTTGGTGATGATACATAGGAACCCCAAAAGGTCAAGTCATTAAACCTCATTAGCTTGACACTCCAGAAGCACACTGTATAATTCGCGCAGGAGTTGACCTTGAAACAGGATCTCTTAAAGGAAATCCGCCAAGCTGAAAAGGAAGCGGCCAGGATGATTGCGGACGCAGAGGAGCAGGGGCAAAAGGAACTTGCAGAACTTGCCGCAAAGCACGAGAAGGAAAGCGCAAAGCTCGCTCTAAAGCGAGAAGAAACCCTGGCTCAAACGAGGGAGCGCGCTCGCGAGGAAGCACTTAAAGAAGCCAAGACAATAGGGGCTGAGGCAAAGAAACAAGCAGAGAGCTTGCGCAAAAAGGCAGCACCCAAGATTAACAAAGCGGCAGACCACGCCCGGAAGAAAGTCCTGGAACTGTGGGAACAGCAAGGGTAGAAAAAATACTCATAGCGACCCATCTTGATGAAAGGGATGAGTTGCTCCGCAGACTGCAGGAGGAGGGGATTCTTCACATCTCGAAGTTTGAAGAAGAAAGGCCAGATAAAAAACAACCCGAGACCGTTGTCCCTGATGCCGGCGAGGCAGAGCTCAAGCAAACCCTCGTTGGTCTGAATCAGGCTATAGGCTTCCTTTCAGGATACGCACAGAAGCGCAAGGGCGGAGTTTTTGCGGGCAAGCCTTCACTTCCTGCAGAAGAGTTCCGCCGCCGGGTTGATGAGTTGGATCTTCCGATCAAGCTGAAGCGAGCCTCCCAATTAAGCCAAGCCGCCTCCCGGCTGGAGACCGAGGAACGACAGCTCCACGCAGAGCTTGAAACTCTTACCCCATGGAGACCCATGAAGCACCCGCCTTGTGAATATACGAACCTGAAACAAACCCACGCTCGTTTCGTCTTCGTATCCAGCAAGGAGGAGAAAGAAGCGTTCGCTAAATCGCTTAAGCCTCTAACGGCAAACTATGAGACCGTAAGGCGGGAGGGCGAGACCGAGTACGCGGTGATACTTTTCCCAACCAACGAAGAAGAAGCCGTCGAGGATACGCTCAAGGCAACCGGCGTCAAGATGATCCAGCTTTCAGGGTTCGCAAAACCCCCGACCGAGGAAATCAAAGTAAGAAGGAAACTTCTGGCAAAGATAGGCTCAGATAGGGAAAAATTGACATCCCAGGCTCGCGAGATGAGCGCCGAGCTTTCAGGACTCCAAACAGCACTCGACCTCTACGGAAACGAGGGTTTGATACGCGAGCAGCACGAAAAGATGCTTGCCACCGAGAAGGCAGGGCTTATCGAAGGCTGGATACGCAGCTCTGATCGCAAGAGACTTAAAGAGATTGTGGCAGGTTTCGAGGCGAGTGAGGTTCGCAGCATCAAAGCGAGGAAGGGCGAGCGGGTGCCCGTAGCCCTGCGCAATCCGCCCTGGTTAAAACCCTTCGAGCTGATCTTAAACATGTACGGCACCCCTAACGGACGCGAAGCCGATCCCACACCACTCATGGCTCCATTCTTCGCCCTCTTCTTCGCTTTGTGCATTAGCGACGCAGGATACGGGATAGTAATAGCCGCGGTAACCGCGTGGCTTATCTGGGGTCGCAGGATTCGAAACAACCTTATCTGGATACTCTTCTACGGAGGGGTGCTGACAATATTTACCGGTGCGGCCATGGGTTCGTGGTTCGGCAACATGCCCGATATGCTCGAGATCCCATGGCTCGTGGGCTTCCGCGACGCGCTTACCTGGTTCGACCCCTTAAAGAACCCCATGCCGTTCTTCTACATATCGCTTGGACTTGGCTACTTCCAGATGATGTTCGGAATGGCGGTTGACGTAATAGACGGTCTGCGAACCGGTGAATACGGGTCGGCGTTGTTTGAGACCATGCCCTGGTTCCTTATCTATCTCGGCATCCCATTGATGATTGCGACCTCCATGAGCATCTTGCCCAAGATTCTTTTCACACCGCTATTGATCGTCGTGATTGCAAGTCTGGCTGTCTCGTTTGTTCTATCCAATCGTCCTGGCCCGACCTCTGTAACAAGCGCCATACTTCTGTGGGCGGCGATGACCGCAGCATTTCTTGCCGCAGCAAAGGTCTTCGGTTTGCTTGCGCTTCCGGGAATAATCCTCAAGGCGCTTCTCATTGGAACCATCGCCGCACTCTGGCTCTACACTGTCTTCAAGGGACTCTCGGAGAAGACCCTGCGCGCCGCAGGCGTTATATTCGGCGTGCTCGGACTCGCGGCAATTATTCTATACGTAGCCGGGGTGATTCAGGCTAACCTATTCCTGGCCGCTGTATTCGTCCTCAACCTGATCTTCACATTCTCAGTTCTCAAGGGCTGGGCATCGCGTATCGTATGGGGCGCTTACAGCCTCTACTCCAACACAACCGGTGTGCTGGGGATCATCCTCTCCTACGTTCGCCTAATGGCCTTGGGGATGGTAACCGCCGGAATCGCAATGGCCTTCAACCAGATCGCCTGGATGCTTGGGGGAATCCCTGTGGTATCTGTTATTCTCATGCTCATCGTGCTTGTTATCGGTCACGTCTACAACCTCGCGATAAGCGGCTTGAGCGGATTTGTGCATACCCTTCGTCTACAGTATGTGGAGTATTTCCCCCGCTTCTTTGCAGGCGGAGGGGCAAGATTTGAACCATTTGAGTTGAAAACCCGCTACGTAAAAGTTACAAGGAGGACTTAGATGGAAATGGGTCTTACATACGGAATTCTGGGAGCCGCAGCCGCGGCGATCCTTGCAGGGATCGGCTCAGCTATAGGAATTGGCTACGCTGCTCGCGTGGCCAACGGTGTTCTGGCCGAGGATCCGGACAAGTTCGGTTCACTGTTTATCCTTGTGGTGCTGCCCGGCACCCAGGGGTTCTACGGGTTCCTGGGAGCATTCCTGATCATCCTCAAGCTCGGGCTTCTGGGCGGCGGCGTTCCTGACACCCTGACCATGTGGGGAGGTCTCCAGCTCCTCTTCGCCTCCCTGCCTGTGGCGTTCGCCGGACTGCTCTCCGCTATTCACCAGGGTAAGGTCTGTGCCTCAGGCGTGGAGATGGCTGCAAAACGCCCCACGGAATCAACCAAGGCGGTGGTCTACGGTGCCATGGTCGAGACCTACGCGGTGCTTGGACTTCTAATCACCATCTTCCTTCTGCAGGGGATCAAGCTCTAGCCCATGCCTCGCGACAAGGTAAGCGCCAAGATAGAAGCTGACGCAAAGGCACGCGTTAAAGAGATCCAGGCCGAGTTTGCCGAACGCTGCAAGAAGCTGGAGACAGAGCATGAAGGACGCAAGAAGGCCTGTAGAGAAGAGACCAAAAGGCTTGCCGCGGCTGAAGAAGAACGTCTCAAGAGGGAGATACTCTCAGAGGCACGACTGACGGCAAGGAGGGAGATACTTGCAGCAAAGCACCAGCTGATAGAAGAGACCCTGAAGCGAGCGGCAGAAAAGTTCACCAAATCCAGGAACTATCCAGCCCTGCTTGCGAGGATCGTTGCAGAACAAGGCAGCCGAACCCAGGTGCTGCTCTCTGCGAGTGACTGCAAGCGTTTTGCAAAATCTGTCTGGGCAAAGAGGGCGGATGAGGCACCGATCAAGGGCGGCGTAATCCTGCGGACATCGGCAAGAGACCTGAACTTCAGCATAGATGCCGCGTTCGAAGCGCTGGGCGAGCAGCTCAGCCTTGAGGTATCCGATCTCCTGTTCCCGGATTCCGTCTGTAGCAAAAAACTCTCCAAAAAGAAATAGCCCCACTGAATGTTTAAAGGCCCCGCTCAGGCGGGGCCTTTTGATTTATGAGAATAGACTCTTAACGCTTACGCCTTTTGCGGAACCGCAGCCTGGAGCGAAGGGCCAGGCCGGCCACGAAGGCGAAAGGCAATATGGGGAAGATAATCAGGGCAGAATAGTACTGATTGTGACTTTCTGCATCGTCTTCAGCATAGGTGAAAACCAGATCCGAATCTATATCCCCCGGATCGTAGTAATAGGAACCCAGTCTGGTTATAAAATCGCCTTCCTTGCATACCTCGGCGACAAAAGGATAGTTCTCCTTTACCGCTTCGTACTCGCGACCGTTCAACTTGTTTGCGTAGTAATACTCGAGATTAATGCCGGCGTTCTGCTCCAGCTTGACACGGTGCTCGGCGATTACGTGGATGAGCAACCCGTAATCGTAACGGTAATCGTAATCCGGATTGACGCTCAGGGAGGTAATCCTCATCGGATAAACTATCTGCGACGAGGTAAAGGTAAACTTGACCGGCTGCACGTTTATGCTGTTGTCGCGAGGGATATCCTGAACGCTGAAGGCAACGAAAACCCAGTCCCGCTCTATATAGTCTCTAAACACCTCGCGAGCCTTAACCGTGTCCGAGGAGTCGGCAACCCAGTAGTCGTTTTCCGCAAGCCAGGTAAAAAGGGTGTCGGGATCGTCGGCCTTGATGATTTCGTATGAAAGCACCCCCACGCTTCCTTCCTCGATTATCCTAACGCCGTAACCGTCGTAGTAACCACCATCGTAGATAACACCGCAACCAAAACCTCCGTAACTGGGTCTGCACATCTCCTCGATCTGCTCAAAAACCGCGATCGTGTCTTCTTCAATCGCAGGCCTGGAGGGGAATGGAACTATCCATCCGAAAGAGCCCGCGTCGCTTGCAACATTGATCAGAAGGTGCAGAATCTCCTGACTCCCTTCATACTCAATTATAGCGTACTGGTAAGGCTCTCCGACATAAATCCCTGGGGGAGGAAAGATGCCCCCCATCCGCCCAAAGCGTCACTGCAAACGCACTGACCACCGAAAGAATCAAAACCCGTTTCATAACCTCTCCTTGGTTGAGTTTCTCTGACAATACTCAAAAACACCCTGCCTGTCAAGTCATCAACTTCCAATCGTTGGAAGAATACACCCACATAGTGGAACAGTTAGATTGCTGAGTTTAAGTATATTGAGGGAGAAAGTAGGGGCCGGCCTAAAGGTCTACCCCTGCTTAAAGAATCCATTAAATCCAGCAACGCATGTCTGGCAAAAGACGACGGCACTTCACGACTTGACATAAGTCTCAAAATAACTATAATTATATGTTCGTTGCCACAAATGGCAGCGAGACAGGAGAAAAACTACATGCGTTTATTCATAGGAAACCTTCCCCATTCTTATAATGAGGAGAAGGTACGTGAGATCTTTGCCGAGCATGGCGAAGTATCCAAAGTAGCGGTTCCAACGGATCGTTACACCAATGCGCCTCGCGGCTTTGCTTTTGTAGACATGCCGAATGACGAGGAAGCCAACGCGGCCATAAGTGCCGTTAATGGAACAGAGCACGATGGTCGTGAACTCAGAGTAGAAGAAGCCCGTCCCCCGCGCGAGGGTGGTGGTCGAGGTGGCTACAACCGCGGCGGCGGCGGAAACCGCAACCGCTGGTAAACCAACAAAATACCTTTCTCGTCATTCTTGACAGTTAGTTGATCGAGATCGAGGGAAAGTAAAAGCGCCAGTCTTTGGACTGGCGCTTTTCTTTTTTATTCAACTTCTTCTCACTCAACCTTCAGGAGGGTGTGGAGCAGATAATGACCCGAATATTTCAACTAATCTGGAATTCCTGAGCCAAAAATCCCCTGATTCCCTCAATCATTGATTTAACTTGTTTCTCATCGAAATCATTGAAATCTCCGTGAGCGGCAGAATTTCCAATAGCAAGCCATGATTGGATTTGACTCCTCATTGGTTCACCATACCGACCCATTTTTTTAAGCTCGTCGTTTATCTTTGAAGCTTTCTGCGAATCATCGATGGTTTCCTGTCTTGCAATTCGTCTCAAGGTATCCTCAAGCGCAACTCTTGCCAAAACTGCTGCTGGATCCTTGAATCCCTTTTCATTAAGGTATTGGGATTGATCCAACACAGAGCTAAAGATTTCGCCTGCCACAATGAACTCTTGTCTGATTAGAAACCCTCCTTTCAGATCACTCAAAGCCCCTTGAAGCACAGCTTCAACTGTTTCAAGTACATCGAATAATTTAAAATCACTATCTATAGGTTCATTTCGAGATAATCCTTCCAGTTCCTTATAATAATCACTAGCCTGCCCACATGTTATCTTAATAATATTTTTAGTTTTCAATTTCAAGGCATTTACTTTTGGAGTCTCAATGCCACCTCCTTTACGAGATTCCAATATCTGTTGAACTTCTTCTAAAAGTTGTTCCAACCTATTTACATAACGTTGGTGGTTAGGATTTAACATAGCCATTCCTCCATCTATCAATAATACCCTTGACCGAGTCTTTGTCAAATGGTTTCTTCCCCCGAAAAAAATCGTCATCGCGACCGATCGAAGGGAGGGTGGCGATCTCATGGCACTTTGTTGAAAACACAATGGAATGTGCTATGGGATTGCCACGCAAGCCTTCGGCTTGCTCGCAATGACAGTAATAGAAAGCCCGCGTTATCGATCTTATTCGGGCCGACCTAATACCCTACGGATGTATAAACATCCGAGGGGCACGCTGAGGTCGGCCCCTACGTTATTACAGGACACTACTTCTTTTTCTTTGCCCTCTTCTTCTTTGCCGGGCGGAAGCGGCCGATCTTCAAAATCTTGCCCAGGTTGGCGTTGGAATCAACCTTGGGGACGATCAGAGGCTTAGCGCACGAGATAAGGGTGGTCACTCCGGGTCCGTGGCCGGCAAGCAGACAGTCGGAATGGATCACGATGCCGACGGTCACCGCTCCCTTGCGCCAGCTGCGGCCGAAAACGTTGTCGTGATCCGTGATCGCAACGAAGTCGCCGAAACGAAGCTTGTCAAGACCGAGCTCGGCGATCTCTTCGCGGTCGGTGGTCATGATGTCGTAGTCGCCTGTTCCCATCGAGGTGGAACCCACACCTGAACCCATGAGATGGCCGGGCACTATCGCTACAACCGGGACCTGGATCTTGCCGCCTTTAAGTTCACGGATGCCCATCTTCTTCAAAAGACCGGGATCCAGGTTGGTAACGTGGATGTCAGGGTACTCCAAAAGCTTAAGTCCCTGCCCCCAGGCGCGGACAAGGAACTTGTCGTCCATGTTGAGCTTGGCAAGCACGTCGTCGGCAAAATCTATCATAACGTGCTCTGCCCCGCCGTGATGTCCGGTAACTATACCTTTTTTGCCCTTGGCGTCGCCTGAGACAACAATCGCCTCGTTGCCAACGCAGGAGTAGAAATGATATGAGGTGTTGGGAGGATCGTAGCGCTTCTCGGCGTCCACCAAGGTGGAGACGCCGGGTTCAATGTGGTCACCTGCCCAGCCGAAGGCCGTATCACCAATCTTCACGTTGTAGCTGATACCGCCGATACTGGGCAAAAGGAAGGCCTTCCCCTCCGCATCTACCGAGTGACCTCTTCTACCCGAAGGATAAGACACCTTACCCTGCACCGAGAGCTTAACCACACGATCCGCGTTCGTTCGCAGCATAAGTCCTCCTTGGAGTCTAGAGTTTAGATTGAGAATTATATTAATAACTCCGGGGAGGTCAAACCTGCCCTCACCCGAGGCAGCACTTTCCGGGGCACCTTATTATCACCCTAGTCAGAAGCCTTGCACGCGACCTCATGAGATGCTTGACAAACCCCGTTGTTTGCCGTAGACTTTGGTCTCAAAGTCATCTAAGGAGGATGCAAATGGCTCTTTTCGACGAAGTGAAAAACCTGATCGTGGAGCAGCTCCACGTACCGGCTGAGAAGGTAACACCTGAAGCCAAGTTCATCGACGATCTCGGTGCCGACTCCCTGGACACGGTCGAGCTTATCATGGCCTTTGAAGAGAAGTTCGAGATCGAGATACCTGACGAAGAGGCCCAGAAGCTGGAGACGGTCGGCAAGGTGATGGAATACCTGGAGTCCAAGCTCAAGGAAAAGTGATCCGGCGCCCCGGCGAAAGGATTTGCAATGGATCGCCGAGTCGTAGTAACGGGCGTCGGGCTTCTGACCTCACTGGGTCACGACGTCCCTGCCACCTGGGAGAAGTTGCTCGCGGGTGAAAACGGCATCCGCCGGATCAGAGGTTTTGATCCGTCGGACCTTGATGCCCAGATCGCGGCCGAAGTCTTGGACTTCGATCCTGTAAAACGCATAGATTTCAAGCAAGCCAGACGCATGGACCGATTCAGCCAGTTCGCCTTGTGGACAGCAAAGGAGGCGGTTCCCGATTCAGGGATAGAGTTCGGCAAGGAAAATCCTGAACGCTGCGGTGCACTCATCGGCGTCGGTATGGGTGGGATAATCGTGTGGGAAACCGAACACGAAAAGTTCCTGGAACGCGGTCCTAAACGAGTCTCCCCTTTTCTGATCCCAATGATGATCCCGGATATGGCCTCAGGGCTTATCTCCATAGAGTACGGCATCCGTGGCCCCAACTTCTGTACGGTATCGGCATGTGCATCAGGTGCACACGCGCTGGGTGAATCTTTCGAGCTAATCAAGCAAGACAAGGCCGAGGTGATGATCACAGGCGGCACAGAAGCAGCAATCACCCGATTCTCCGTCGCCGGCTTTACAAACATGAGGGCGATCTCCAGACGCAACGACGAACCTGAACGCGCCTCAAGACCATTTGATGCTGACCGTGACGGTTTCGTGATAGCAGAGGGAGCAGGAATCCTCGTGTTGGAGGAACTGGAGCATGCCCGCAAACGCAGCGCCAAGATCTATGCAGAACTTGCAGGATACGGGCTTTCAGGCGATGCCTTTCACATGACCGCCCCTGATCCTGAGGGCAAGGGACCGCAACTTGCGATGCGTATGGCCCTTGACGAAGCCGAGCTTAATCTTCAGGATGTAGACTACATCAACGCCCACGGAACCTCGACAGAATTAAACGACCGAATGGAAACCAGGGCAATTCGGAGTGTTTTCGGCAATCATGCGGACAAGCTATGGGTCTCCTCATCCAAGTCGATGATCGGACATCTTCTGGGCGGCGCAGGCGGAGCTGAAGCGGTGATAACTGCACTCACCGTAAAAGAAGGCAAGGTTCACCCTACCCGCAACCTTGAGAGACCGGGCGAGGGCTGTGATCTTGACTACATACCAAAACAAGCGCGGGAAAAGGAAATCAAGGTAGCCTTATCCAACTCGTTCGGTTTCGGGGGCCACAACGTAACGTTGGCGTTCAAGAAGTTCGAAGAATGAGATTCATAGTCTGCATCAAACAGGTGCCTGATACTACCGAAGTGCGGGTCAACCCTGAAACGAACACCCTGATCCGTGAAGGCGTTCCAGCAACAGTTAACCCCTTTGACCTGTACGCGGTCGAGGAAGCCTTGCTTCTAAAGGAGAAGTTCGGCGGTGAGGTTATTGCCATCTCCATGGGACCTCCTCAGGCCGAGGAAGCGTTGCGCGAGGTGATCTCCATGGGAGTTGACAAGACCATTCTGATCTCCGATTCCAAGTTCGCCGGGGCCGATACATGGGCAACCTCGCTGACCCTCGCCGCTGCCATCCGTAAGATCGGTGATTACAACATCATCTTCACAGGAAAGCAAGCCGCAGATGGCGACACCGCACAGGTAGGGCCGGGTATCGCAGAGTTCCTCGACATCCCTCAAGCTACGTTCGTAAGAAAGGTGGATGAGCTGAACCCTGATAAACAGACTATAAGATTGCAGTCGATGTGGGAGGAGGGATCTGAACGCTTAGAGCTTCCCCTCCCCTGCCTTATTACGACGGTCAAGGAACTTAACGAACCGCGTCTACCCAGCCTGCGCGGCAAACTTACGGCAAAGAAGGCCGAGATCCCGCTCTGGAGCTTTGATGAGCTTGCGGTTGAGAAAAAACACGTGGGCCTTGCAGGTTCTCCCACCCAGGTAATCAAGGTCTTCCCACCTCCACCTCGCGCTGAAGGAGAACTCTTCGCAGACGCAGACCCGGACGAAGCTGCACGCATCATTGCGGATAAATTAACCGAGAAGGGGCTGCTCTGATACCATTACGTATTGACTACGATCGCTGCACCCTTTGCGGCGAGTGCCTGCCCGCATGTCCGTTTGGTGCCCTGAGGATTCGAGATGATCGCCTATATGTGCTTGAGACCTGCAACTTGTGTGGGGCGTGCGTACCTGTCTGCCCGGAGGATGCCTTATCAATAGAGGAAGTTAAACGAACTAAAGAGATCGATCCCAGTGAGTGGCGCGGCGTGTGGGCCTTTGCAGAGCAGCGGCGGGGCGAGATTCAATCCTCGACTTACGAGCTTTTGGGATCGGCCAGGGGGCTGGCTGGAAAGCTCAACGTGCCGGTAACCGCAATATTGCTCGGAAACGAAGTGAAGGGACCTCGCTCGCTCCTTGCGGCCGGGGCCGACGAGGTGCTCTACGTTAAGAATGAGACCCTGGATCACTTCGGGGTTGAGCCTTACTCGAAGGCTATCGCCGACCTCATTTCCGAGCGCAAGCCAGAGATCGTTCTCGGTGCTGCGACCTTCATCGGGCGTTCGCTTCTTCCGCGCATCGCGGTGAGAGTGCATGCCGGGCTGACCGCGGACTGCACCGGGCTTGATGTCGACACCGAGAAGCGGCTCCTGCTTCAGACCCGCCCTGCGTTCGGCGGAAACATCATGGCCACCATCATCTGCCCCCAGCACCGACCACAGATGGCCACCGTGCGCCCTAAGGTAATGAAACCTCTGGAAGAACCCTACAACTCAAAGGGCAAAGTCTCTGAAATCTCGGTGGATTCGGCATCCAACCGTGTTCGCTTCCTTGAGTTCGTGGCCGACGACACCTCTCAGATCAACATCGCCGAGGCCGATATTATCGTCACCGGTGGAAGGGGGCTGCAGGATCCGAAGAACTTTGCCCTCATCGAGGAGCTTGCCGGTCTCCTCGGTAGTGCGGTTGGCGCATCACGTGCCGCAGTAGACGCGGGCTGGATCAACTACTCACACCAGGTCGGTCAGACAGGCCGCACCGTCTCGCCCAAACTCTACATCGCAGTAGGGGTGTCAGGCGCCATCCAGCACCTTGTGGGGATGCAGTCATCGGACTACATCATCGCTGTTAACAAGGACCCAAACGCACCTATCTTCAAGGTGGCTGACGTAGGCATAGTGGGCGATCTGTTCGAGGTCGTTCCGAAGCTGATCGAGGAGATCAAACGCCGCAAGGGGGAATAACATTCCCTAAAGCCACTATGCAGGGCACTATCTCAAAAGTAACCCTGAATCCGCTTGATTCCAGCGATGTTGTCTATCGAGAGGTGCTGTATCCTTATAACCGAAGCTATGGCTCCAGATAATGACAAGAATCCCCAGAAAGGATGTGGTGCGTGTTACGAGGTATTACGGGGTGTTACGGGGTGTTACGAGGTGTTACGGGGTGTTACGGGTAGGTGTAACCGGTCGGGCAGGCTCAGGCAAGTCAACCTTTGCCCGGATGCTTGCCGAAAACCGAGCCAGCATCCTGGATGCAGACAAGATCGCATGGAAACTATACTCCAATCCTACTGTCCGCAAGAACCTCGCCGAAGCGTTCGGCAGGAAGATCTTCAACAAAGAGGGGGCCGTTGATCGAAAAAGCCTGGGGGAAATCGTCTTCACGAACCCGGAAAAGCTAAAGCGACTGAACGCCATCATCCACCCTCTGCTTGTGGGCGAACTCAAACATCGGATAACCCGATCCTCTCAAAAAGTGGTAATCATAGACGCAGCCCTTCTACTTGACTGGCCTCTGGCTCGTGAATGCGATCTTCTGATAGCCGTCCTCGCCCAGGAAGATATCTCGGTTGCCAGATTAACAAAGAAAGGGACAAGCCCAAACCGAACCAGGGCAATACTGGCAACCCAACGCCCAGAGCAAGAGTTTCGCACACTCTGTCATGTGGTAGTAGAAAACAACAAGGATTTGAGTGAACTAAAACTCAAGGCCGATAAGATTTGGCAAGAAAGGATTAAACCTTTACTCGACACTTAGCGTCCCAGACGGAATCACAATTTGATATTAGGATAGTGTTCCGGATTACCTACATTCAACGTTGAAGTGCAACACCGAGGTTAGCGACTTCGAGGGAAGTTTTAAAGCCCAGGACACTTTGCTCCGTGTCCATCGCCCTTTGGTCTGAGTCTGTTGTTTAGCCTTGATTGCTCCGTATACGTCGCCCTCCGGTCTATCAACTTGATTTCCTCGCCACTGATTTTAGCGAAGTAGCGTAGGGGCCGACCTTCAGGTCGGCCCGCTTTTATGATTTGGATGACTCGCAGACAAAGGATTAATGAAGGTAACCATACAGTTCGTTAAGGAGGCTTAGACTCCTTGAGTGATATGACCACCTCCTTGCGAAGCCGTCATACGATACCTTCTTTCAAACATTTCGAGTAGATTTCCGGTAAGGCAATGCGAACACTTGACAAGTTACAGAAATCGGATAAACTTCTCCATCAAAGGAGGATGCATGAAAAAGTTGCTCTTGCTTATCCCTCTCGTTGCAATGATTGCGCTCAGCGGATGCGCGTGGCAAGCCGTTTCTAAGGTCCCCCCACCGAAAGACGTATTCATGACAACCGGCGACATGAAGGACGGCGACTACGAACCAGTAGGAATGGTTAGTGCGATGCGCATCGAACTGGCATTCAGCTGTCTCGGTATCCTGCCCCCTCTCTATCCCATGATAGGGCCACAGGCACAAGACTTGCTTTTTGAGCAGCTGGCCAAGGAAGCCAAGAGGATGGGTGCCAACGCCGTAATCAATATAAGAACCTCTGTCATACCTGCCCCGATCATCCCAGGGCTTATCTGGATACCTGTGGTTAACATGAGCGGCATGGCGATCAAGATGTAGGCTTTCAAAGATTCAAAGAGGGTGCCCAGGCACCCTCTTTTTTCTTACCCCACTCGGTCGCTTCACGACCGAGCGGGGACCCCTGAACTATTTAGACCTGGCAATCCGAAGATATAACCTTGCGAAATACAAGTTATGCATTATCAGGTCTTACAAGGATCAACATAACCTCCAGACCCGTTGACAATCCGCACTTTCTGATTAATATCAACGAATGGAGCTTTCGTTTGATCTCTCAAAATCCACTCGCAGGGCGTTCCGCTTCAGCGAACTGGATGTCCCTGAAAGGAAGATATCGGAGTTCATACCTGAGCGCTATATTCGCAAACAAGATGCCTTGCTACCCGAGGTTGCCGAACCCGAGCTGGCCAGACATTTTGTGCACCTTTCCACCCTCAACCACCATATGGACAAGGGCTTCTACCCCCTGGGCTCGTGCACCATGAAGTACAACCCAAAGATCAACGAGGATGTTGCCCGTCTTGCGGGATTCGCAGACCTTCATCCCCTGGCACCGGTGAGTATAACTCAGGGAGCGCTTCAGTTGATGTATGAGTTGGAGAAACTTCTTTCCGAGATCTCGGGATTCGATGCGGTAACCCTCCAGCCCTCGGCAGGCGCGCAGGGGGAGCTTTGCGCAAACCTTATCACCCGTGCCTACTTCAAACACAAGAACGAGAATCGAACCAAGGCCATTATACCCGACTCGGCACACGGCACCAACCCTGCAAGCGTAATACTTTCAGGCTTCGAGTCCGTAACCGTGCGTTCAAATCCTCAAGGCCTTATTGATCTTGAGGATCTTGAGAGCAAGCTCTCGCCGGATACAGCACTCATCATGATCACCAACCCCAACACCCTTGGACTCTTCGAGCCCGATATCTCCAAGGTGATCGAGAAGGTGCACTCGGCAGGTGCCCTTGCCTACCTTGATGGAGCCAACCTCAACGCACTCATGGGGATAGTCAAGCCGGTCGAGATGGGCTTTGATCTCATGCACTTCAATCTGCACAAGACCTTTTCCACGCCGCACGGCGGCGGAGGACCGGGATCAGGCCCGGTTGGAATGACCAAGGAGCTTGAGGCATTCCGACCCGTACCGGTAACGGAAAAGCATGGTGAAACCTACCGCCTGAACTATGAACGGCCGCTCTCCATCGGCAAACTACAGGCCTTCTACGGCAACTTTCTGGTGATGGTCAAAGCCTACACCTACATCCGGATACTCGGTGCTTCCGGGATAGCCGATGTGTCCAGAAACGCAATCCTCAACGCGAACTATGTAAAAAGCCTTATTGAGGATGTTCTAGAGGTGCCACATCCCCAACACTGCATGCACGAGTTTGTAGCATCGGGCAAGGCACTGCGCAAATTTAATTTAAAAACCACCGATCTGGCGAAGCGTCTTTTGGACTACGGCTATCATGCACCTACCATCTACTTCCCCCTGATCGTCTCCGAGGCGTTGATGGTTGAGCCGACCGAAACCGAGACCGTAGAAACCCTTGAGGGCTTTGCCGAGGCTATCCATCAGATAATGCAAGAATCCAAAATCAACCCCGAGATGCTGCGTCAAGCACCTCACACCACCCCGGTGGGACGACTTGATGAGGTGCGAGCAGTCAAGGAACTAGATGTTTGCTTCAGACCTGACCGAGAAACGCAAGGCTGAACTCTGCACGAAGATTGCCGAGAAGGTCGTGCGGTTTCGCCTTTCGCCCTTGGCGATTCTTATGATTGAGTCTGTCAAACCGCTGAGCTTTTTGGGGAACCAGCTCATGGTCTTCTTCGCGCCTATGGTGGGTGCATTTACATCCAGCCCTGTATATGAGGAGATGACCGCGTTCCTCGAGGAACGCTCAAACCTCGAGATGCTGATCCAGAAAATCGAAGAGATGGAGAACGAATGGGTGAAGAAAGAAAAAGAAACCAAGGAAGCGAGGAGGAAAGCAAGGAGGGAAAAGCGTGGCAAAAGCAAGTAAAAAATTTAAAGAAATAGAAACAATCCTGGCTACGGATTGTGGGTCTACCACCACCAAGGCTATTTTAATCAAGAAGCAAGGTGATGAATACCGGCTGGTGGTGCGGGGTGAGGCACCCACGACGGTAGAAGCTCCTTTTGAGGACGTAACCCGTGGGGCCTTAAACTCCATAAGGGAGGTGGAGGAGCTCACCGGGGAAAAGATACTCGACGGTGAAAGGATAATCAAGCCGGCCCGGTCGAAGAAGGAAGGGGTGGACGTTTATATCTCTACGTCATCGGCGGGCGGAGGCCTGCAGATGATGGTCGCAGGGGTTGTTCTGACCATGACCGGTGAGAGTGCGGCACGTGCTGCACTTGGAGCCGGCGCAATCGTGATGGACGTTATCGCCTCCAACGACGGCAGGCTGCCCCACCAGAAGATCGAACGCATCAGGCACCTTCGGCCTGACATGATACTCCTCTCAGGCGGCGTGGACGGCGGAACCATCTCACATGTGGCCGAGTTAGCAGAGTTGATCCGTGCAGCCGATCCGAGACCGCGTTTCGGCACCACCTACAGCCTGCCAGTGATATATGCGGGCAACAAGGACGCCCGTAAGATAATCCTCGATACACTTAAGGAAGCCACTGAGCTTGTGGTTGTCGAAAACCTACGACCCGTACTTGAACGTGAAAACCTGGGGCCGGCCCGCGACAAGATCCATGATCTCTTCATGGAACACGTGATGGCTCACGCACCCGGCTATAAGAAACTCATGGCCTGGACAGACGTACCCATCATGCCGACACCTGGTGCAGTGGGACTTCTTATCGAAAGAATAGGCAAGCGGCAGGGAATCGACGTGCTGGGCGTTGACATAGGGGGAGCGACAACGGACATATTCAGCGTATTTCAGGATAAGTCTACAGAGGTAGAAAACCCTGAGCGAGTCTTCAACCGCACGGTAAGCGCCAACCTTGGGATGAGCTACTCGATCTCCAACGTGCTGCTGGAGGCGGGGAACGAGAACATCCTGCGATGGATCCCTTTCGAGGTTGACGTTACTGAGCTTAGAAACCGCATCCGCAACAAGATGATCCGTCCAACCACCATCCCGGCGACACTCGAGGATTTAAAGATGGAACACGCGGTGGCCAGGGAAGCCTTAAGGCTGGCACTCAAACAGCATAGGAGCATGGCTGTAGGACTTAAGGGCATTCAGCAGGAACGCTCAATCGCCGACGCCTTCTCCCAGAAAATCTCAGGCGAGACGTTGGTCGACATGATGTCGCTTTCTCAGATTGTTGGATCAGGCGGCGCACTTTCTCACTCCCCGCGTCGAGCTCAGGCCGCGATACTGATGCTCGATGCCTTCCAGCCCGAAGGAATAACCCGCATGGCTGTGGACTCCATCTTTATGATGCCCCATCTCGGAGTCCTCACCGAGGTCAACGAAAAAGCGGCACAAGAGGTGTTTGAAAAAGACTGCCTTATCCCTCTGGGAACAGCCATCGCCCCTGCAGGAGAAGGCAAGAAAGGCGCTGCTTGCTTGAAGGTCATCTTCAAACCCCAAAAGGGGAAGCTTCAGGAACTAACCCTCAGGTATGGGGATCTTGTAAAGCTACCGGTGGGCGTGGACGAGAAAGCAAAAGTAGAACTCTATCCCGAACGCGGCTTCGACGTAGGAGAAGGCTCGGGCAAGAGCCTTGAGGCTCTGGTCACCGGCGGCCAGGTTGGAGTCATCATTGACTGCCGCGGCAGACCTCTCCGGCTGCCGGAGGATAAGAATGAACGCATAAATGCGCTTCGGCGATGGACCGAAGCTATGGAAATGTATCCTGCATGAACGTAATCATCCTTCTTCTTCTAACGCAGATAGGCAGACCGTTCCTAGCACGAACGGCGATTGAACCTTACGAGAACGCACATCTGGTGATGCTTCTTTCAGAAACCATAGATACCCGCACCACCCCCACCATAGCTGAGGGCTCCGGTAGTCGGTTCATCGTCAAGTTTGACAGCCCTCCTACCAACGCTGAGCGATCTCTTCTAAAAACAGCCGGATTCACCATCGAAGGCTACATTCCCCACTACGCGTATCTTGTAAGCGGGGAAACTCAAGCTGTCCAGGAGCTGTTGGACGCACAAACCATCTCCTGGGCTTCAACCTACGAGCCGAGATGGAAGCTGGCTCCAGGGCTTGCGTCAGGTGAAGATCACACCGATACCCTTCACGTTTTGTTGTTTGCCGACGCTGACCTTGCGGCCACTGTCCCTCTGGTGGAGGATTTAAGCGGGGTGGTTCACTCTGCCCACGACGGCGTCAACAAAACCCTTATGATCTCGGTAGATAAGGATCGCCTCCTGGAGATCGCGGCTCTTGACGCGGTACGCTGGATCGAGCCCTTCTACGCACCCCGCTTCCACAACAACCAGGCCCAGTGGGTTCTTCAGAGCTGGCAGGCGGAGATCCGCAGCCTTTGGGACAGGGGTCTGGACGGTGAAGGCGTGGTGCTAAGCACCGGTGATTCCGGTATAAACACCGGGCACGTGGCGTACCGTGACTCTACCATTGAGATTACCGACTGGGGGAATTTCCCCACCCACCGCAAGATCATCGCCTATCAGCCATCGGCCCCTGGGGCAACATTCGGTGATACACCCGCTACAGAATACCACGGGACCCATACCGGGTGCACGGTGTGCGGAGACGACTCCTACTGGGGCAAAGAGGCTCCTTACGACGGTATGGCTCCCAAAGCCAAACTCTACTTTGTAGATGTGGGAGGCCCATCGGGAGCACCAGCTTACCCCTCGGACTATAACGACATGTACGAACTGCCCTGGAGCGGCAACGAGGGAGGCAAAGCCAAACTCATGTCCAACAGCTGGGGCTCGGGCGGCGCTTTCAACACATACGACATCTCCTGCCGACAGACCGACGAGTTCGTGTGGGATCATCCCGATTTTCTTATCCTCTATTCTGCCGGCAACGTAGGCGCCTTAGGGGTAAGCCCCCCATCTACAGCGAAGAACGTTCTCTCAATCGGCGCAACCTTTAACGGCGCCTCTGCCAATACACCCTTTCTTATATCAAGCATGGGGCCTACCGACGACGGCCGCATCAAGCCTAACCTCACCGCCCCTGGAATTCTTATATCAGCTGACGGGGCCTCACAGGAAAACTATAAAGACGGAGCGGGTACAAGTATGTCCTCACCCGCGGTAGCCGGTACATGTGGCTTAATCGTCCAATATCTAAGGGAAGGCTGGTATCCTTCGGGTGCCCCATCTTCCGCCGACGGCATCGAACCATCCTCCGCCCTGCTCAGGGCGATGCTTGTGAGCTCAACCATTGCTGACTTCCCCGGCAATCCCATCCCTGATCCTACAGTGGGCTGGGGACGGGTCTGCCTGGACTCGGTTCTCTACTTTGCAGGGGAAGAAAACCGGCTCTATCTGGATGATGGAACCCTGGGGATAGAGACCGGCGATGAGGCTATCTACAACGTGGACGTTGAAGGCAAAGACTGGCCCTTGAGGGTGACGTTGGTTTGGACCGATCCGCCCGCTGATCTGGCGGCGGCGAAGAAGATCGTTAATGATCTTGATCTTGAAGCAATGTCCCCTTCCGGCGGTATATACAGGGGCAACGTCTTTGCAAATAACTTCTCACAGACAGGTGGTTCTGCGGATGCGACAAACCTCGAGGAGTGCCTTCGCATCAAAAACCCCGAAGAAGGAACCTGGACCGTGCGCGTGATAGGGACGAACGTCCCCGAAGGGGCTCAACCCTTTGCCCTGGTCATCACCGGCGATATGGCCAAAACAGGAATAGATGAGGGAGAAGATATCCAAACGTCTCTTGACCTTAATGTAGCCCCCTTCACAGATCAGCTGATTATTCGACTCTATACACCCCAGGCGGGAGCACTCACTTTAGAGATGTTCGACCAGACAGGACGCAAAGTCAGGACTTTGATAGATGAACGCGTGCATCCTGAGGGAGAGGCAACTTACTCATTTAGCCTGCGGGGTTCCTTGCCCAGCGGCGTCTACTTCCTGCGGTTGAAAACCGCTGGAAAACAAGTTACCACCAAGGCCCTGCACCTTAAATAAGAAGGGGGGTAACGAATGCTGGATTGCAGATTCATCAATTCAGCTGAGGAGGATGAAAGGTTTACTTGCATCCAAAAGAAGGACAGTGAGAAATATTAGAAGTAACCCTAGCCTAGGAGGCAACTTATGAGAAAAGCCTTTGCTTTACTCTTCTTACCGTTTCTGCTCCTGGCCGCGACAGGACCTTTGATAGACGGTCAGGTGCTACCGACGGCAACCCATCTTTACAGGGATCCTACGGTGATCCATCTCCCCTGCGGGATCGATCTTGATACCCGCGATGCGGAACCGACACTTCCTGCAAACCTCATGCTTTCAGCCGAGCAGGAAGGAATCGGCACCTACCTTGTTCAGTTTGACGGCCCTATCTACTCGCACGAACGCCGTGCCCTTGAACAGGCAGGGGTAATCATCGAGGGCTACCTGCCTAACTACACCTATATTGTTCGGATGGATCAGGCTACACGCGCCAAGGTAGAGATCCTACCAGGAGTGGGCTGGGTAGGTAACTACGAACCCGGTTACAAACTGTGCCCTGAGATTGACCTTGAAGGCGGCATCCCAGAGAAATTGGTGGTAACTCTTTATGCAGGCATCGATGGCGAAGTCATCCGCGATGCTGTTGAGGCCATCGGAGGAGAGATGCTTGAGTGGCAAGCCACCGACTTCCAGACATTCGTCCACATAATGCTTGCCCCCCAGAGGCTCCCCGTGCTTGTCCGCGAGCCGCAGATCAAGTGGATAGAACCTTTCTGTCAACTCTATCTCTACAACGGACAAGCCCAGTGGGTTATCCAAACCTGGGAAGAAGACAACCGCCGCATCTGGGATGAAGGAATAACCGGAGAAGGCCAGATCCTCGCCACCCTTGATACTGGGATTAAAACGACCCACAACTTCTTCCGCGACCCCTCTGTTGCTATCACCGACTTCGGGAATTACCCCACCCACCGCAAGATCATCGGATACCAGAAAACCGTGTTTGTCCCCGAGATAACATTTGGCGACGAGATCGGACACGGCACCCACACCGCCGGATCGGTCCTGGGCAACGATCAGCCGGTAGGAGGCTCAAGCGTTAATATCGGCATGGCTCCGGACGCCAGGATCTTCTTCCTCGATGGAGGCGGTGGAGGTGTAGGAATCATCACCTCGATAAGCCTTGAGTACAGCCTCAGTATTGCCTACAACGGCAACAGCGCAGGCGGTGCACGAATCATCTCAAACTCATGGGGGAGCCCAACCCGTGCCTACAACCAAAGATGCGTGGAGTCCGACCAGACCATGTGGAACCGCCCCGACTACCTGGTCATGTACTCCGGCGGTAACACCGATCAAAGTCAGTATACAGGCTCCCCGGCAAACGCCAAGAACGTCATAGCCGTAGGAGGATGCCTGAACGGCACCGCAGCTAACTTCCACTGGAGTGGAAGTGCGCAAGGACCTACTAACGACGGCCGCATCAGTCCTGACATAGTGGCACCAGGTAAAGATGTAACCTCCTCACATAACAGCGGCGATGCCGCCGAAGTTACATGGTCGGGAACCAGCATGGCCGCTCCAACAGCGGCAGGCAACGCTGGCCTTATCCGCCAGTACTTCACCGACGGCTGGTATCCCTCAGGTAGTCCCAGCTCTCAATCTGGATTTAACCCCTCGGCCGCTCTTCTCAAGGCAATGATGATCAACTCGGTAGAAACCGACTTCCCTTCAATCGAGGACAGGGTCCCTTCCAATAGGGTCGGCTGGGGAAGACCGAAACTGGACAACGTGCTTTACTTCCCCGGTGATTCTCGCAAACTTGCCATCGTGGACTTCGATGAAGGACTGGCGACAGGTTACCAGTTCCTTGGCAAAGTGGATGTATCCGGCAGCAGCGAACCTATTCGAATCACCCTGAACTGGACAGACTATCCGGGCCAGCTGTATGCCTTTCCAGCCCTGGTGAACGATCTTAATTTGGAAGTTATATCTCCGTCGGGCAAGGTCTATCGCGGCAATAACTTCAGTAATAACGTTTCTGTGGAAGGCGGCGATTTTGACACCAAAAACCCGGTCGAGAACGTCTTCGTTGATTCCTCTGAAACCGGGGAGTGGGAGATTCGCGTCCATGCAAACAACGTACCTGCAGGTCCTCAGCCGTTTGCCCTTGTCGTAACCGGCGAACTTGGCAACCTCATCACGTCAGCCTCAATCGAAGATGTGATGGTGGACGACGACGGCCAGTCCAACCCTGACGGCAACATGGATCCGGGCGAAAACGTAACCCTCTATGTCAAGCTTATAAACGCAGGCAGCGAAAGCCTTCACAACGTGACGGCAACGCTTTCGAGCGCATCCTCCGACGTCACCATCACCGACAACAGCACAAGCTACGGAACCATCAACGCCGGTTCTTCCGCTGAGGGCGATGGTTTCGGCGTGAGCGTTTCCTCATCCGCTGTCGTCGAGACATGGGTCGAGTTCGAGCTCAGCCTCTCCTCCACAGAACTCTCAGGCGATCTGGGAGGCTTCGAACTGATGATTGGTACGCCGACTTACGATTGGGTCAGCCATGATGTTGGTAATGTCAAACTCACCGTGACAAAACAGGGCGCGATCGGATACCTGGGTGATGAACCTAACGATATAGGCGACGGCTTTCGCTTCCCGAAAGACGCCTTCACCAGCTGGCTCTATCATGCAAGCTTTACAGCCGGTAACTCCGCCGACTATCTGAACGACCGGATGTTTAACGGAGCGGACTGGGAAGTAAACACTAATCCAGACGGTATGGTAATCATCGGCCGTCGCGAGTACTCCGACCAGGACAGCCGCGCGATCTACACCGATGCCGGCCACCCCAGTGCCAAGGGACTTAGAATCTGGCAGTACGGATACGCATGGAAAGGAACGGACTTCGTAATACTCAAGTTCGTCCTTGAAAACACAGGAGGCTACGATTTGAACGACATGTACGCGGGAATCGTGGCGGACTATGATATGGGATCAAACTCTGCAGACGACCTGGCCGGGACAGATCAGAGCCGTAATCTGGCTTACATGAAGGAATCCACCACTGACAATCCGCATGTCGGCATACAGCTGATGTATGGGAATAAATCCAACGTAAGCGTGATCTCCAATCCTGATTATGTCTGGGACACCTGGGACGACGATATCTGCTTCAGGTTCCTCAACGGTGACCTGCACTTCGAGTCCTCCTCAAATGATACCGACTGGTCGATTGTTGTTTCCGTCGGTCCTATCAACCTTGCACCCGGTGCAACCGATACAGTGGGATTTGCAATGATTGCCGGTGAAAGCCTTGCCGACCTACAGTGGAATACCTCAGACGCAATAGATAGATGGGAATCCCTGGCTATTGAAGAAGAACACCCCACTACACCTGTTACTCTGGATATGCACCTTTCTCCCAGTCTCTTTACCGGAGAAGGATCCATCCGATTCAGCCTGCCTGCCACTAGCAATGCCCGTCTTGACGTATTCGATCTTGCCGGTCGTAAGGTGATCACGCTGGTGGACGGCAATCTCACCGCTGGCCAGCACGAGATATACTGGAACGGGAGCGACCAGAAGGGTGCCACGCTATCCAACGGCGTCTACTTCATCTCGCTTACCACCGACGATGCAAAGATTGTCCAAAAAGCAGTCATCGTGAAGTAGCTATCGAGATAAAAGAGACTTCAACCCTGGAGGGGGCCTCGGCCCCCTCCTTCTTTCATATCCTTAAGAAGAGAAAGAGGTAGATCTTAACTTGACCGAGATTAGTGTTACGGGTTGACAATCCTTCATGCGAGCCTAGACTGAATCATGTCCGCCTCAAGATGGCAAACACGCAAGTATCTGCTCCTGGATACGAGCGTAATCGTAGACTACTATCTGCCTGAAACATCCACCTCTACAAGTACCCCGAAAAGGATAGCGAACATAATTGACTCGATCAGGAGCAAGATAGCCAACATACGGATATTTGTGCCTAACTTCTGTATCGTTGAAACCTATTCCGTATTTGCAAAGTGGCGTTTTGGCGAAAGAATCCTGCCCCATGGTAAGCCCATCTCAAAGAAGAGATACGATGAAGTCAGAAGAATGTTCCGCGAGGATACCCACAACGGAAAGATTATCGAACAGTATGAGTTGTCTCGATATCACGTTATAGCCGCGGATTTAATATCGGTTGTGGATTACCACTACCAGTATTTCCGTCGAACGAAGGGCTCTTCTAAGAAATCGAAGTTTACATCCATTAATGTCGCCGATACCTTAATAGGCGCTATGGGCATATGGCTTGTAAAGCAACACGGGCAAGGGAATGTTGCAGTAGTTACTGCAGATCAAAGAATAGACGCTATCATCGGAAAAGCCCAAAGGGTATCGGCAACTGCCCTGAAAAAGCTCCGGCTACGCGAGCTTGCCGCTTCCATAGATCTGGAATACACTCCGGAGATATTCCCCAAGGTTTTTTACCTCGAGGAAGCTTCAGACAACGAGTTAAGGGAGTTCTTCGGCAAGTGGCCTCTGCCTGTAAGACAAACCGAACTCCCAGTCTAACCGCCAAAACAGTTGACGACCTGTGCTCTGCAAATATACTAACGCAATGAGTAGAGGCAGAGGAGATATATGCCGGCAAATCTAACCCCGCAGTATAAGGAGGCAGAGCAGCGCTACAAGGAGGCCATCACCAACGAGGAGAAGCACGTCGCGTTGAAGGAGATGATCGCACTTCTGCCAAAGCATAAGGGAACCGAGAAGATCTACGCCGACCTGAAGAAGCGACTATCTCAACTTGAAAAGGAGATGAAACGCAAGCCCAAGACTCCTACCTCAAGGCGAGAGCGGATGTTCAACATACCCAAGCAGGGCGCGGGTCAGATAGGCCTTCTTGGAGCGGCTAACGTGGGTAAATCCTCTCTCTTCTACGCGCTCACCGGTGCGGAATCGGTCATCGCCTCCTGGCCATACTCCACCCCCCATCCGGTGGTGGGCATGATTGCCTTCGAGAACATCCAGTTCCAGCTCGTGGACATGCCACCCATGATCGCAGAGCACACCGAACCATGGCAGTGGGGGATACTCCGCAACGCGGACATAGTGCTGGTGCTCTTCTCTGTAGTCGACGATCCGGAAAAACAGATCGCAGAACTTAAACAGGAGATCGAAAGATACCATCTGCGCAGGGTGATCTGGGTGTCCACCAAGATCGATGCGCTTCCTGACGGGCAGATGCTTCACTACCCGGTGGATGCCCTTTATACCGCTGCGGAGCAGCTTATGGGCATTGAGGAACTTACCCGCGAGATCTTCGATCGGTTGGAGATTGTCCGCGTCTACACCAAGCACCCGGGCGGTGAGCCGGATATGAACGATCCAGTTATCCTCAAGAAGGGTGCGGTTCTTTTAGACGCGGCAGCGCACCTACACAAGGACTTTGCAGAAAAACTCACCTATGCGCGGCTGTGGAATGCAGAAAACGAAGGCATCCGCGTGGCCCGCGACCACGTGTTGGCCGACGGCGACATCGTCGAGTTCCACATTCGCTAATCCGTAACACACCTCAGATGCCAAAAGAGCGAAAGCAACCAACTTGCCAGGCTCACAGCTGACGACTAAGGGCTGTCAGCCGTCAGCTAAACACCAAGACAAACGTAAACCCCTAATCGGTTCGGGATGCCCTCGATTACCTAGGATTTAACCTCTTGAAGGAATCAAGCGTCTGCAGATCTTCCAAAATGTCGTTCATCATGTCATGACCTGTGAGGTCCAGATGCATGGGTGTCACCGAGATATAACCCGCCTCAAACGCCTCAGTATCCGAGCCCTCTACCGAGATGCTTGATAGCTCGCCCGAAAGGATAAGGTGCCACTCGCCGTTTTCATCCTGGGTGCGGCGCACCACATCCTTGTAAACTCGCTTGCCAAGACGGGTAACGCGCACACCCCTCGGCTCACCGGGCGGAACGTTGATGTTCACAAACGTGGGTCGGGCGCAGTCAAGAACCATCTGACAAAACTCGCGCATGAACTCAAGGGAGGAGGCAGTGAGTTTTTCAACCTCCCGGTCTGTCGATATCGCTACCGCAGGATAGCGAAGAAGCCTTCCCTCCATGGCGGCGGCAACCGTGCCTGAGTAGAGCACGTCGTCGGCAAGGTTGTATCCCATGTTGATGCCCGAGACCACAAGATCTATCCGCTTCTGCATGAGCGAGTGGTGGGCCAGAAGCACACAGTCGGTTGGCGTGCCTGCGATGGAGACGTGATGCGGGTCGCGCTCTATGATGCGCACCGGTTTGCCGATAGTCAGGCTGTGGCTTGATCCTGACTGCTCCTGGGACGGAGCGATCACGAAAAGCTCACCCAACCCCTCCAGGGTTCTCTCAAGCAGCTTGATGCCTTGCGCGTCTATGCCGTCGTCGTTGGTAATAAGGATGCGTTTCTGCGACATGCTTGATTTTAGCGACAATCGAGGCAACGTCAACGTCATATTCTATCCACAGATTACGCAGATGTTGCAGATTTAGATTTTTGAATCCGTGTAATCTGCGAAATCTGTGGATAGACAATTCTGGTTTGAGGATTAAGTAGGGACCAACCTCAGCGTGCCACAGTTGGGTATAAGGTCGGCCCTTACTTACCTCCACCCCACGCGGATACTTCACCCGACTGGGGCGCAGCGGCGGTTGATGTCGTCCGTGCCTGTCCAGCTAATAGTATGTACTCCAGGCGCAACCTCACCGTCTACAAGCTTGGAGACCAAACGCCCGCTCACGTCGTAAACATCAAGGTTGACGCGAGAAAGATAAGGAATCGAGTAGGTAATAAGCGCCTCCTTGCCGACCGTCACGGCATCAAACGCAAAGACAAGTGAGTCATACTTAGCCACGCTGAATTCGCCCGACTGGCACACAACCGCGTTGCCCAGGGTATTGCGCGCCATCAACATACCCTTTCTTTCAAGCTGACTTAGGATTCCAGCTGCAACCCGGTTCAGCTAAAATCCGTCTAAAACTCATGAAGGATCGTAGGTATTGACAACGCGCCCCTGAACCGTATCATAAGCGCCGATGGAAGATAAGCTTGGAGTCCGTGAGTTTCAAGATTTGATAAAGGAAGAGTTCTTCCACAAGGACTCTCGCCGGGGGCTGCCGCGAACCTTTATCTGGTTCACTGAGGAGGTAGGTGAGCTGGCAAGGGCAATCAGGTACGCAGACAGAAAGGCTGTAAAGGAGGAGTTTGCCGACGTCCTCGCCTGGCTGTGCACCCTGGCAAATCTTGCCGGGATAGACCTTGAGGAAGAAGCTAGAGAAAGATACGGAAAAGGCTGCCCGCGGTGCGGGTCAAAGCCATGCAAATGTAAAGAAGCCTTCAAATAGGAGGGGCATTTGATCTTACTTATGCTCATTCCCCTTCTCCTTTCGCAGACGGAGGATATAGAGGAGCCTGCCCAAGACACCCTGATACCCTCTATCCAACCTCCCACAGGAGTCGTGGCAATTGACGTTCCCAACGACGAAGGTCATCAGATCGTAGTGCGCTGGGAGCTCTCTCCGGATGATGCCAAGCTCGCCTCCTACGTTGTCTACCGTGCTGAGGAAGGAGGAGAGTTCAGTCAGGTGGCGGTTCTGGCACCTGGTACTGACAGCATGGTCAACAACAACGATATACTGGACAGAGTAGTTGACTTCTACTCCGCCGAACTGAGATCGCTCAAACGAGACCTACGTAAGGCGCAAAGGAAAGCGGATACGGATGCAGTCCGAGAGCTTGAGGCATCCATTAAAGGGATAGAGTCTGAACTCGAAGCCACCCGAAAACAACTGCTGCGGAACATGGTTCCCTATATCTACAAGGTTGCCGCATCATATAAGGGTTACGAGTTCATCTCCGAGGTTTCAGAACCGGCACAGGCCAGAGGACAATGGTTCCACCTGGGCCGTATAAACGTTCTGGTTGCTATGATCTTCTTCTTCTTCCTGGTCACGTTCTTCATCTCACAGGCCAAGAGAGGCAAAAATCTCTTCCTGCGCAAGATCGCCGGTCTGGAGGCCATTGACGAGGCGGTCGGCCGTGCTACAGAGATGGGACGACCTATACTGTTCGTCCCCGGACTCTCATACATAGGTGACATCGCCACCATCGCTGCGCTTAACATCCTTCAAGGAATAGCCAAGAAAGCGGCCCAGTATGATACCCCGATCATCGTGCCAAACCGCGACCCTATCGTCTACACCGTTGCGCGTGAGATTGTCAAGGAGGCTTACTCCGACGCCGGACGCCCTGACGCCTTCAACCCGGACAGTGTATTCTTCATAACCCAGAGCCAGTTCGCTTACGTGGCCGCAGTCAACGGTATCATGCTCCGCGAGAAACCTGCCGCCAACTTCTTCCTCGGCATGTTCTGGGCTGAGTCGCTGCTTCTTGCAGAAACAGGTAACATCTCTGGCGCTATTCAGATCGCGGGCACCGACGCCTCTGCACAGCTGCCATTCTTCATCACCGCATGCGACTACACCATCATCGGAGAGGAGCTCTACGCGGCCTCGGCATACCTTTCCAGGGAACCCAACCTTGTGGGGACAATCAAGGCTCAGGACTGGGGCAAAGCCACCATCGCTGGATTGCTTATAGTGCTCACTGTGCTTGCTATGTTTGGGATCGAGTTCGCTGTGAAACTCCTCACCACGGTCTAAGGAGGCAGCATGAAACGCAGAATACCACTTACTATAACCCTGGTGCTTGGTATCGTGATGATGATCCAGTTCTTCATCCCTCACCAGTTCTCCCAGGATTTCAAGAACACCGCATTGGAGTGGCTGAGGGTCATCGGCGGCTTCGCATTCATCATTGGACTCGCAAGCTTCGTCAGCCATCACGCGACCAAGATCAAGCATAAGAAGGAAGGCTGGGTTTACAGCCCCATAGCACTTGGTGCCCTCGTGGTTATGGCTGTGGTTGGATTAATCGGACGTTCTCCAAACATGAACTGGCTTCCCATCACCGTCCAGGGGCAGCAGGTCTCGATCTTCACCTATCTTTTTTCCAACTTCTTCACCCACATGATGATCCCTCTCGGCGCCACCATGTTCTCTGTGCTTGCGTTCTACATCGCCTCTGCAGCCTACCGTTCGTTCCGTGCAAAGTCGCTCGTTTCCATCCTTCTTCTGGTCGCCGCCTTCGTGATAATGCTCGCGATTATCTTCTATAACGTGCTTCCCCTTGGCGACTTAGGAGAGTGGTTGCTATCAGTACCTAACATGGCAGCTAAACGCGGGATCCTACTCGGTGCAAGCCTGGGTGCAATCGCTACATCATTAAAGATCATCCTCGGGATTGAACGCGGCTACCTTGGAGGTACGAGATGAAGTTCTGGGAACGTCTAGGCAAGATCGACCGCCGCATTATTTACATAGTTCTGGCCGTTGTAGTAATCATTCCCCTTATCCTTACGGTTAAGCTTCCGGGGAAGGTCCGTGCAATGCCTCGCACCAAGGATGTCTTTGATCACATCGAGAACATAGACCCAAACGGTAAACGCAGGGCTATCCTGATATCGGTTGATTTCGACCCTCAGACCGAACCCGAGCTTAAGCCCCAGCTTGAAGCGGTTGTCCGACACGGATTCGCTCGGAATATCCCGCTGCTGGTTATGGCCCTTCCCATCCAGGGAACCGATATTGGCATCGAGGTTTTCACAAGACTCGCCGAGGAGCATAACAAGGAATACGGTATAGACTACGTTATCCTGGGCTGGAAACCCAGTCCGGTGGCGGTAATCCTTGGTATGGGTAACTTTATCGAACAGGTATTCCCTACCGACTACTTCGGCACCCAGCTGGCTGAACTGCCTGTGATGGAAGGCATACGGAACTACGACGATGTAGGATTGGTTATTGATTTCACCGGATCAAGCTTATACGTTTACTGGGTCTACTACGCTCATACCCCTTACGATGTCCCGGTGGCTACAGGCGTAACCTCGGTCTCGGTAGCAGATATCTATCCCTTCCTTGGTTCCAGACAGTTCATCGGGATGCTTGCCGGGATGAAAGCAGGTGCCGAATACGAACGCCTGGCGAAGGATCGTTACTACCCCAACGTGGTGGTCAAATACCTTGGAAAGGACTCCTACAATGTAACCATAGAAAAGCAGAGCTACGACGCTGATTCAAACGACATAGCCAGTCTTGCTAGTCGGTTCGATCTCAATCTGGATGAGTTGTATAACACTTTGGATTCTCAGGGCAAGTTCGAAAAAACCCTTGTCTTGCTGGAGTTCCCTGATACCACCACCTACTCCCGTGACTTGATCGTGAGGCTGAAGGGAAAGCGAGCCTACACAATAACCTCAGAGGGTCAAAAGCTTACCGTGGATAAGGATAAGATGCTGGCGATTGCCAATCTTTACGACGTATCCGAGTTAGAAGTAAACAAGTTACTCAAGAGAGAAGACAATCCACAAGACCCTAAGATGACCGATGTAAAACGCAGCATCTTCCTGCGAGGCACACAGGCTCTACCCGCTCTCTCGGCCTCACTTCTCGTAATCATCCTGTTTGTGATCCTCGGCAACATAAGCTACTTTGCAACCAGGAGAAAGTCATGAAGAAATGGGTACCTACAGTAATTTTCCTGGCAGTCGCGGTGGTACTGATCGTTCTGGCTATCGTATTTCTTCCCGTCTCAAAAAGCGTCTGGGTCTGGATAGCAGCGCTTCTCACACTTGCCATCTTCAGCATACTCTACCGTGACAACCCGATCTACAGGATAGCAGAACACATATTTGTAGGACTCTCACTCGGCTACAGTTTAGCCATAATCTGGTGGCTGGCCCTGTGGCAGATCGCGCTGCGCCCCCTGTTCGTGGAAGGACGATTCATCCTCATAATCCCCATCGCCATAGGACTGTTGTACTTCACACGACTCATACCCAAGGTCTCCTGGCTGGTGCGAATCCCCATCTCAATCGCTCTGGGTCTAGGATCGGGTATTGCAATCCCACTCATCTTCCAGGCCACCATCTTCGAGCAGACCAAGGCCTCGCTGGTGCTTCCTGAGATGTTCGCCCCAGGAAATCCCTGGCCAGGCATCTGGGCGATTATACTGATTATAGGAATAGTCACCACCCTCGCATACTTCTTCTTCTCACGAAAAGAAAAGAGTGTCCTCTCCCCTGTCTCCAAGGTCGGTATCATCTTCATCATGCTTGGGTTCGGAGCCACGTTTGGTCTTACGGTCATGTCGCGTGTCTCCCTACTTATCGGACGCCTTCAGTTCCTTCTAAGGGAGTGGCTGGGTATAATCACACAATAAGGAAGCAAGTTGGTATAGATCAACATAAGCGAAACCCGCAAGGTAACAAGGAGATGTAGATGGGGGATGTAAATCCTTTAATCTTCCGTGCCTATGACATCCGCGGTGTTGCTGATCGGGATTTCACCCCACAGGTGGTAGGAGCACTCGGACGCGCACTCGCATCACGGGCGAAAGAACGCGGGGTTATGCGGATCGCTGTGGGACGTGACATCCGGTTGAGCTCGCCGAGGCTGTTTGACAATCTCTCAGAAGGAATCAATAGAGCAGGCGTTAACGTAGTGGATCTGGGCGTTATACCCACCCCTTTGCTCTACTTCGCCCTGCACCATTTTGATTTGGATACCGGGGCGATGATCACCGGCAGCCACAACCCCGCCGATCAGAACGGGTTCAAGATCTGCGAGGCAAAACAAAGCCTGTACGGTGAAGCAATACAGGAGCTAAAAAAACGCATCGAGGATGAACGCTTCGCCGAAGGACAAGGAAGTATAGAAAAACTTGACCCGATCCCGGCCTACCTTGAGTTCATGCATAAGGCCTTCGAGTTCAAGGAGCCGAGGCGGATAATTATTGACCCAGGCAACGGCACCACCGGCGTGCTGCTTGAGCGGCTTTTTGCAGGGTTTCCCGAACTTGATGTATCCTACATAAATCTTGAACCGGATGGGCGCTTTCCTGTTCATCTTGCCGATCCCACTGTTCCAGAGTATATGGAAGAGCTTGGCAGGCTAGTGCGGGAGCACGGAGCCGATCTGGGTCTGGGCTTCGACGGTGACGGCGACCGGATCGGTGCGATGGACGAGAAAGGCCGGCTGATCTTCGGTGACAGGCTTCTGGCTATCCTGGCCTCGGAGGTGCTTGAGCGTCAACCCGGTGCTAAGATAATCTTCGACGTGAAGTGCTCCCAGGGCATAGTGGAGTATATCAGGGAGCGAGGCGGCAACCCTATTATGTATAAGACAGGCCACTCACTTATCAAGGCAAAGCTTCGTGATGAGAAGGCTCCGTTGGCGGGCGAGATGTCCGGACATCTTTTCTTCGCAGATCGCTTCTTCGGTTACGACGACGCCCTGTATGGGGCACTCAGGGTTCTTCAGCTCCTTGAGCTTCGCAAAAGACCACTTTCAGAACTTGTTGCCGAAGTCCCCTCCTACATCAACACCCCGGAGATCCACGTTCCCTGTCCTGACGAGCGCAAGTTCGAGGTCATCAAGGCGCTACAGGACGAGTTCTCACGTGAGTACGAAACCATAACCATAGACGGAGCCCGTGTCCTCTTTGAAGAGGGCTGGGGACTTGTTCGAGCCTCAAACACCCAGCCGGTGCTTGTCCTGCGCTTTGAGGCAAAAACCACCGATGAGCTCAAGCGTATACGTGAAATTTTTTCCCGCAAGCTTAGAGAACAAAACGTAGAACCCGGGGAGGTTCTTTGATTCCGACAACCCGGGTTAAAACCGGTAACTGCATCGTTGTGGACGGCGATCCGCACGTGGTCCTTGATCGCCGACACATCACTCTCGCTCGCAAATCAGGCAAGATACAGCTCAAACTGCGCAACCTACGCACAGGACTCTCCACCGAACGACGGTTCGCCTCGGATGAGAAAGTGGAGATAGCCACCATTGAGGAGACCCGGATGCAGTACCTCTACGAGGACGGCGAACTATACTACTTCATGAACACGGAAAACTACGAGCAGATTGCCATCAACGCGGAGTTAATCGGCGATAACCGCCACTACCTTACCGAAGGTCTTGTAATCTCGGTTTCCTTCTTTGAAGGCAAAGCGATAGGCGTGAGGTCCCCCAAAGCGGTTGTGCTGGAGGTTGTAGAAACCGAGCCCGCTCTGAAGCACGCCACAGCCCAGGCACAACTCAAACCGGCGGTAACCAACACAGGTCTTAAGGTAAACGTGCCGCCATTCATCGAGCCAGGCGACAAGATAAAGGTCAACACGGAAACCGGCGAGTATCTGGAAAGGGCGTGAATATAAAGTCATAACTGGATGCAAAAGGATGCGGAGGGGGGATGTTTATCTTTACAAACAGGAGCGTAGCTGAGGTTGTCCTGCTCAACCAGAAGATCTCAGTTTATCGGCACAAGACGTAACACCCTGATCGTCCCATCGGCCTTGACGGTGTATTCCATATCGAAACGTCCGTTAGGCTGAGGAAGAGGACGTAGGGCAAACGGGAGATAAATGGGGATCCCATCGGCGCGGTATCCCTCTCCGGCTTCTTCGATATGGACCCCTCGCGCCAACAGTCTGGGGGAGCAATTCCCCTCACCGAACGGAGCGAGAAGGGCCCAATCCTTAAGGTCTTTCTCAATCCCCAGCTCGAACACGATCTCCTCTTTATCCTGTGATTGGGGCAGTTGTATGGGATTTGCTTCGAGGGCCCTGAGAAACTCCTCCAAGTTCTCGGGTCTGAGGGTGAAGCCGCAGGCCTTACGATGACCACCAAAGGTCAAGAAGATGCTTTCAAACTGCGAGAGATACCACAGAAGATCGGTTTGCTCGAGACCTCGGCACTCCGCGTGCCACAGGTTTCCTTTTGGAACGAGAACAATCGCCGGTCGGTTATAGCGTTCACGCAAAGCGTGAGTTGTAGTGCCCAGATAGGCCTCGCCGATCTCCTCGGAAACCGAGATGACCATCCCGCCTATATGAAGCGCTGAACGCTCCGCCTCCTCGATCATCCATTGCTTGCCGCGCTGCCACTTCATTGCACGTTCTTTAAGCTCGGCGTATCGGGCCCGAAGCCACCCCCGATCCCTGGAGAGCAAAATCCTCACCCCTTCCTCAGGATCGGCGGCGTAGAAGACCGAGATAGCCCTACTGTAAAGGTCGAACACGGTCAATCTCTCCGCCTCAAAACCCATCTCTTCAAGCCAGATCTCAAGTGAAGGCCACTCGCCAGCCCGAATGTGGTCCAGACCTACCCGAACGATCAGACGGTTTTCGTCAAGAAGGGGACAGCGATCGGAGATAGTTCCCAGGGCGGCAAACATCCAGTAATGAGGCCGCAGACGCGCAAGTTCCTCAACCGACATACCTACCATATATTGATATAACGCACAAACGAGCTTCAGCACGACACCCGCACCTGCAAGCTGAGGCCACGGATACCCGCTCTGCGGAAGCTTCGGGTTTATGAGTATCGTGTCCGGCGCTTTACCTATCAACTCGTGATGGTCGGTGATGATCAAACCAAGGCCCAGCTCACGAGCCAGTGCCGCCTCGGCAACGTTAGTAACCCCTATATCTACCGTAACTACAAGATCCACCCCAGATGCCTTGAGCTCCCGCAGTTCATCAGGGATCAGCCCGAACCACTCCACCTCTCGTGAAGGGATGCGTACCCCAACCTTCTCTGCCCCCAAATCTTCGAGCGCAAATTTGAACATCGCAGCAGAGGCGATCCCGTCAAGATCAGCGTGCCCCCATACAAATATCTTATGATGCTCCTTCACCGCCCCTCTCAACCCCTCTACCGTCTCCCGCATTCCCTTCATTGAAAACGGATCGTAGTGATCTGTAAGTCGCGGAAGGAGAAACAGACGTTGATCATCAGGGTCGGTAATCCCTTTAAGGGAAAGGTAATGCAGTAACTCGTTCGAGATCTTCATGAGCTAGATCTTTGAGTAAAAGTCGCGCGATCAAAGGCAGAAGCATCTAAGGTGCTCTCACCAAACGCCTCGTATCGCGCTCTGCCTGCCGCGGCGACCATCGCTGCGTTGTCGGTGCATAATTCTGGCAAAGGGAAGTAAAGCTTAAATCCTACCTCATCCCCGGCAGCCGAAAGCTTGGACCGCAATCTCTTATTAACAGCTACCCCTCCGCACAAACCCACCTGATAAACACCAGACTTCTTTACTGCACGCACAACTCGATCTACAAGATGATCGAAGGCCGCCTCCTCGAGTCCTTTGGCCATGTCAGCTGGCGAGGTGTCGGGGTGAGCCGCAAGGTAGTTTCGGGCCGCGGTCTTAAGCCCTGAGTAACTAAAATCGAGTCCTTTCGGATCGGGTCGAGGAAGAGGTATGGGGCTTCGGGATTTCTGGGCCAACCTCTCCACTCCCGGGCCTGCAGGATACCCCAGCCCCATGAGTTTACCTACCTTATCCAACGCCTCTCCGCATGCATCGTCCAGCGTAGCACCAACCTCGACGTAATCAAATGGGGCCTTCACTAGAAGCAACTCGGTATGTCCCCCTGAAACAAGAAGCACCAGGAATTCAGGCTCAAGTTGAGGATGAGCCAAAAGAACGCTGTAGATATGACCCTCAAGATGGTTTACGGCTACGAACGGCTTACCTGAGGCCTGTGCCAGACCCTTGGCAAAGGAGAGACCGCACAGAAGCGAGCCCTTAAGTCCAGGCCCTGCTGTCGCAGCCACCAGATCCACTTGATTAAGCAAGATGCCTGCCGTCTTTAAAGCGAAATTTACCAAAGGGTAAAGCAGTATTGTATGTGCACGGGAAGCGAACTCCGGAACCACCCCTCCGTATTCTGCATGTATTAGATGCGAGGAAACAAGATTTGCACGAATCCACTCATCCCCTACAACTGCGACGCTGGTATCGTCGCAGCTCGTATCTATCCCAAGGGTTATCATCTAATTAGCAAACGGAATACTGCAGGTTTGCTGTTCTCCACTTTGATACCCGGAGCCAGCGAAACATCTGCAGGCACCCTGTAGTCCCCGGGCGTCATGTAAGAAACCGAGATACTAACCTCGACCTCATCCTTGCTGAAGCCCCGCAGAAGGCTAACAGGTCCCCTTAGGGTCAGCTTCGCTTCCTTGTTCAATAGATAAGCCTGTCCCTGAAGAGGTACCCCCTTAAGGCTCACAGGCACATTCGTAAGCACCACGGTCGTCTCAGGCTCGACCTTTACTTTCACCAAGACAGATGATGGCTCGGTAACCAGCCCAGCGGTGTCCGGAACCTGAATCGCAAGCAAAGTGGAGAAACTTTCAGAAACTCCCTCCACGTTCAAAGGTTCTGAAAAAAGATGGCTAAAAGTCGAAACCACCTCCTTAGTTCCGTATAGATCAACCGTTTTATCATAATCTATATCCGAGATCGCGAATCCCTCTGCCGGGATACCATCCGAACGAACGATAACCGCTACCTTGCGTTTGGCCCGGCGCTCTATCACGAGCTCAATCTGGTATGGGTCAAGCGACCGCACCTGGATCTGTTCAGGCAGATTCACGTTTTCAGGGCCGATCCTCAATCGCTCTCTACCCTCCCTCATGGATACGAGGGGCAAAACAATCTTGGGGTTGAACCTACCCAGTCGGACGAGATATCTGCCCTTGCCCCGTATCTCCACGCTCACCGAATCCACGTTTTGCTCGACCACCACGTATTCGGTGGGAAGAAGGGACATGTCCAGACCGAGCTTCAACTCACGCGTATACTCCCGCTCAAGCCTGGCAAAAAGCCACAAAACAACGGCGGCAACAAGCGCTATCAGCTTAAGCCACCAGTCCTTGACTATCCAGCGAACCAAACGCGGTTTAGCCATCAAGGATTATAGAAGAGATAGTCCACCAAGTCAAGCGCTCAGGGGAACGTATGCACAGACTCCTAGGGCTTGACAAAGTCTGGTTTTATCTCTATAATTACATAACAAAGGAGACAGATATGAAAAAGTTAGGGGTTATATTAATCCTGCTTCTCTTCTTTTCCGTTCCAGCTCAGGCATGGGAGAGGACCTACGGCGGCAGCGAAGTGGAGGAGGGCTATTCTGTTCGAGAGACCCTAGATGGAGGCTATATCATCGCCGGGGGGACATACTCCTTTGGCAACCCTGGTGGTGATGTCTACCTTATCAAGACCGATGCTTCGGGTGACACCATCTGGACAAGGACCTACGGCGGCAGCCGCTGGGAGGTGGGCCGGTCTGTTCAACAGACCTCGGATGAAGGCTATATCATCGCCGGACAGAGAGGCAACATTGCCGACACTCTCATTGATGTCTACCTTATCAAGACCGATGCTTCGGGTGACACCATCTGGACCAGGACCTACGGCGGTAGCGACTCTGATGTGGGCCGGTCTGTTCAAGAGACCTCGGATGGATGCTATATCATCGCCGGGTCCTGCGCCGCTGGCAATGCTGTCTACCTTATCAAGACCGATGCTTCGGGTGATTCCATCTGGACCAGGACCTACGGCGGCAACGACGCTGATGGGAGCAATTCTGTTTGCGAGACCTCGGATGGAGGCTATATCATCGCCGGATATACACGCTCCTTTGGCGCTGACGAAGCGGATGTCTACCTTATCAAGACCGATGCCGATGGGAACTCCGCCGGCATAGAAGAGGATAAGGAAACGAGGTACGCTCCCGGGCTCCTGCTTGAGGTTCAATCGCTCAGTGAAGGCGAGCTCGATCTTTCCTACTTCCTGCCCGGCTCCGGCCTTGCCAGGGTGGAGCTGTATGACGCAGCCGGAAAGAGGGTCGGTGTTATTGAGGATGGTGAGAGACAAGCTGGTTGGCATCACATAACCCGGCCGCTCTCACTGCCTTGTGGCATTTACTTTGTGCGGCTTTCCGCCACTCTCGAAGAGGGATGTAAACTTGAGAGATTGAACATCACCGAGAAGGTTATACTATTGGGGAAATAGCTGTGTGCTAGGTTTCCCTCCCCCTGGTGGGGAGGGATTAAGGGAGAGGGGACGTCATTTCGCACTCCTCGCAACGACACCCCAACCCTTCCCTATCAAGGGGATTTAAAGGAAGCAGTATGCCAGTGGTTCCTCCAGGAGGGGATTATCAGCCTTGACTGATAACGATTTTGGACTTAAAATTAGGGCTACGCTATGGAACAGGATATCTTCATCAAGGGTGCGCGGGAACATAACTTAAAGAACATAGACGTAAGTATCCCGCGTAACAAACTCGTAGTGATCACCGGGATCTCGGGTTCGGGCAAGTCATCCCTTGCCTTCGACACCCTTTATGCCGAGGGTCAGCGTCGCTACATGGAGTCCTTATCGACCTACGCCCGCCAGTTCATGGGTGTGATGCAGAAGCCGGACGTGGACTTCATCGAGGGGCTTTCACCGGCGATAGCCATCGAGCCGCGCACCGCGGCTCGCAATCCCCGCTCAACCGTGGCAACCGTAACTGAGATCTACGACTACCTGCGTGTGCTGTTTGCACGCGTAGGCAAACCTTACTGTCCCAACTGTAACGTACCCATATCCAAGATGAGCACCGACCAGATAATCGATGCACTCCTTGCCTATCCTGATAAGACAAAGCTGGTGATCCTTGCTCCCAAGATTCGAGGGAGAAAGGGGGAGTATCGGGATCTTTGGGGTAAGCTGGCGCGCAAGGGTTTCGTGCGGGCACGGGTGGATGGAGAAATAATTGAACTGGATAGTCCGCCTATCCTTGAGAAGTACAAACAGCACACCATCGAGGTGGTGATAGACAGGATAGTGCTAAAACCCAACATCCGAAAGAGGCTGGCCGACTCGGTAGAACTGGCTCTATCCGAGGGTGAGGGGCTTTGCACAGTGCTTATAGACGGAAAGAATGAACGCATCTTCAGCCAGTCATTAGCGTGCACCCAATGCGGATTTTCCTATCCTGAGCTCTCACCCCGGCTTTTCTCGTTCAACTCTCCTTACGGGGCCTGCCCTGTATGCCACGGATTGGGAACAAAGATGGAGATCGATCCTGACAGGCTTATCGCCAACCCCAGGCTTTCCATACTTGAGGGCACGCTTACGCCCTGGGGTGAACCACAGGGGTGGGCATTGGCCCTGCTCAGGTCGGTCGCAAAACACTACAAATTCGATCTTGCCGCGCCCTGGGCCGAGCTGTCAGAAGAGACACGTAACATAGTGCTATACGGCTCTCCCGCCTCGGTTGAGGTCAAATACGTGGGTCGCTCAGGCCATCGTTATGAGGGCTACGAACGCTTCGAGGGTATCGCCAACAACCTGATGCGGTTGCACAGGGAGACTGAATCAGACTACCGCAGGCGGTATATCGAGGGGTTTATGTCCATCCTGCCCTGTCCAAAGTGTGGGGGCGACCGTCTCAAACCCGAGGCGCTCTCTGTACGAATCGGTGAGGCAAACATCCGCGAGATAACCAGGTTCTCGGTACGCGAGGCGACCGAGTTCTTTGCAAATCTCAAGCTCTCAAAACACAATCGCACCATCGTCAAGGAGGTCATCAAGGAGATCTCCGAACGCCTTCGCTTCCTGGTTGAGGTAGGTGTTGCCTACCTTACTCTGGATCGAACCGCGGATACCCTGGCAGGCGGCGAGGAGCAGCGTGTTCGCCTTGCCACCCAGATCGGCTCAAGGCTTGTGGGCGTAATCTACATACTCGATGAACCGACCATCGGTCTGCATCCAAGGGATAACAGGCGACTGCTGTCCACGCTCGCTAAGCTGCGTGATCTTGGAAACACGGTAGTCGTTGTTGAACACGACAGGGATACGATAGAGTCGGCAGATCACGTGATAGATCTTGGTCCGGGTGCGGGTGCCGCGGGTGGGCGGATCGTAGCGCAGGGCACTCCTGAGGAAATCAAATCCTCTAAACGTTCCCTTACAGGTCGCTACCTTACCGGTAAGTGTAAGATAGAGGTTCCATCCCACAGACGTTCCCCAAATCTCGATAAACTGGTGGTAAAAGGAGCGCGCCACAACAACCTCAAGAACATGGACGTAGAGTTTCCGCTTGGCCTCTTTATCTGCGTCACCGGCGTATCAGGATCCGGCAAGTCCTCCCTGGTCGCCGATATCCTCTACAGGGCGCTTGCCCGCCGCTTCTACCGCTCCCGCTCCAAGCCAGGGGCTCACGACCGCATTGAAGGTCTTGAGTATATAGATAAGGTCATTAACATCGACCAGTCGCCCATAGGCCGCACCCCGCGTTCTAATCCGGCCACCTACACCCAGGCGTTCGGCCCGATCCGTGAGCTCTTTGCCAAGACCAAGGAGGCGCGCATCCGCGGGTACAAGCCGGGCCGGTTCAGCTTTAATGTTCGAGGAGGTCGCTGTGAACGCTGCTCAGGCGAGGGCACATTAAGGATCGAGATGCATTTCTTGCCAGATGTTTATGTTCCATGCGAGGTCTGTCGCAGCAAGCGCTACAACCGCGAGACCATGGAGGTGCGCTTCAAGGGCCGAAATATCGCGGAGGTGCTTGATATGACCGTGGATGAGGCGCTTGAGTTCTTCCGAGACATCCCCCCAGTGGCTCGTAAGCTGCGACTTCTCAAGGACGTGGGCTTAGGATATATAAAGCTCGGGCAGTCCGCTCCGTCGCTTTCAGGAGGTGAGGCGCAGCGTATCAAGCTGGCAAAGGAACTGTCAAAAATCCCAAAGGGACATACGGTCTACCTCCTGGATGAGCCTACTACCGGGCTCCATTTTGAGGACGTAAAGATGCTTCTTTCGGTTCTGCAGCGCCTGGTGGAGAAACGCAACACGGTGATAGTGATTGAACACAATCCAGATGTGATCAAGTGTGCGGACTGGATAATAGACCTGGGGCCTGAGGGTGGTGATGAAGGCGGCCACATAGTGGCCCAGGGCCCGCCTGAGAAGATCGCAAAATCCGCAAAATCCTACACCGGTCGGTTCCTTAAGGGGATATTGTGAGATTCAAGCTCTCAGGATTGAAACCTCATACCGATATCCTCAAACAGATAGCAGGATTGACTGGAGACAAAGAACTGTACCTGGTGGGAGGTGCGGTGCGCGATCTGTTTCTTGAGCGAAAGACCCTGGACCTTGACTTCGCAGTTCAGGGCTCGGGTATGAAGTTCGCTTCACGGGTCGCTCGCAAGATGAAAGGCGCGTTTGTCACGCTCTCAGAGGAGGAGGATGAGGCAAGGGTCGTGATCCGCAAGGAACTGATCCTTGATTTCCGCGGCTTCAAGCGCTCGATCATGGATGATCTGGCATCGCGCGACTTCACCATAAACGCCATGGCACTGCCGGTCAAAGCGCTCCTTGAAGGTCAAGACCTCTCCCCCATCGATCCCTTCGGCGGTATCAACGATATAGAAAAAGGCCTGGTGTGTGCTGTAGACCCTGGTTCGATAAAGGCCGATCCACTGCGGATCCTGAGGGCATACCGCTTCGCCGCCCAGCTCAGATTCCGCATCGACTCTGCGCTTGAGCACGAGGCGGAGAGTACATCCCTTGAGGGTGTGGCACGCGAGCGCATAGCCTACGAACTCATGCTGATCCTGGGTTTTCCGCGCGTCTATCCACTGATCAATCGTATGATCGTTGCCGGGCTGATGCAGCAGATCTTCCCATTCGATGAGTTCTGGGCTGATTATGCTGTGCGGTCGCACTCGCTTGCAGTCCTAGGGACACTGGAGCGTATGCTTGAGGAGAGACGTTTCCCGCCCCTTATACGTGAAAGGATCGAGGAGATCGCCGCCGACCCTCACCGCACCGCACTTCTCAAATTGGCAACCCTGTTTCACGACGTTTCAAAACCCGAAACCAAGGTAAGGACCGATAACGGCAGAATGCACTTCTACGGGCACGACACCAAGGGAGCCAGAAAGATGCGCCGGACGCTTCAGAAGGAGCTGCGATTCTCCAGGGCCGATGCCGAATACGTGGAGCAGGTTATCGCAAGACACATGCATCTGCATCTTATCGCCACCGGACCCCAGCTTACCGAACGCGCGATGCGTCGATTTAGCAGGATGTGCGCGGACGTGGCCTCGGAGGTCATGCTGCTCGATCTTGCAGACGGCTTTGCCACCGCTGGCCGGACCAGACATCTGGAGTACACCATCGTCAAGATACTGGAACTGGCCATCCAGGACGCAAAGCGCGCAGCGTTTGTGCCATTGGTCAACGGGCATGATCTCATCGCCCTCGGTCTTGAGCCCGGCCCGATCTTCAAGGTTATCCTTGGGGAGTTGGAGGAGCTCCAGTGGGAACGCAAGATCACCACCAAGGAGGAGGGGCTGGCGATAGTAAAGGAAAGACTGAAGGAGGGCGAATACAACCTGCCCGACCGGGGTCCGACAAGTTCTTCACAATAAAACATCACACTTGACAATTCAAGAAATCTTTGCATACTAGAATTATGGAGGTGGCACCCTTTGTACCATTTAAGGGGACGTTTCTAAACAAACTAAACAACCAAAAGGAGGATGGCATGAAATCATCAGACAAGGTCAGGCATCAAACGCGGAGAGTCTGTCTTCTTCTACTATCTTTCGTGTTCTTTCTGTCCTGTGGAATCCCGGTCGGCCCGGAAGGCGCTCTTAAGTGGCGGTATCAGACCGGGGATTATGTGACCTCTTCCCCTGCCGTCGGTGCGGACGGCACGGTATACGTGGGGTCTCTTGACAACTACCTTTACGCAATCAAGCCGAACGGCTCCCTTAAATGGCGTTACCAGACCGTGTCTGAGGTGTGGTCTTCACCGGCCATCGGCTCTGACGGTATCATTTACGTGGGGTCTTGGAACTACCTTTACGCCATCAACCCTGATGGCTCCCTAAAATGGCAATATCAGATCTGTCAGACCGAGGATTGGGTGTTGTCTTCCCCGGCTATCGGCACGGACGGCACCATATACGTGGGGTCAAGGGACAACTACCTTTACGCAATCAACCCTGACGGCTCCCTAAAATGGCGCTACCAGACCGGGGATTATGTATGCTCTTCCCCTGCCATCGACACGTACGGCACCATATACGTGGGGTCAAGGGACAACTACCTTTACGCAATCAACCCTGACGGCTCCCTAAAATGGCAATACCAGACCGGGGATTGGGTGCACTACTCTTCCCCTGCCATTGGCGAAGACGGTACCGTATACGTGGGGTCTTGTGACGACTACCTTTACGCAATCAACCCTGACGGCTCCCTAAAATGGCAATACCAGACCGGGAGTATGGTGCGCTCTTCCCCTGCCATTGGCGAAGACGGTACCGTATACGTGGGGTCAGAGGACACCTACCTTTACGCCATCAACCCTGACGGTAGTCTCAAGTGGAGATACGAGACGGATCATATTGTGCACTCTTCCCCGGCCATCGGCACGAACGGCACCATATACGTAGGGTCAGATGATGATTACCTTTACGCAATCAACCCTGACGGTAGCCTCAAGTGGCGGTATCAGACCGGGGATTATGTGACCTCTTCCCCTGCCATCGGCACGGACGGCACCATATACGTGGGGTCTTATGACTACTATCTCTACGCAATCTACAGTTCCTCTCAGGGGCTTGCCCCATCCCCGTGGCCGAAGTTCCACCACGATAACATGAACACCGGAAGGGTAGGAGGACCGTAAAGGCAGCTTGAGGAAACCTTAGAAGGCAAGGGTATCCGGGAAGCACCAGAGGTGCTACCCCACGGCGTCTACTTCGTGCGGGTTTACACCGATAACCACTCCACTCAAACCAAACTGGTTCTGTTGCGATAAAAGATCAGTCCTTGAACAAAGGCTGCGCCATAGACGGGTGCAGTGCCGAGGGTTGACATAGCGGTCTTTTCCCCGTATCATTTCAATTAGCAAGGGCCTATAGCTCAGTTGGTTAGAGCGCACGCCTGATAAGCGTGAGGTCGGTAGTTCGACTCTACCTAGGCCCATTTTATTGCCTGAATGGACGAGCCAGCCCATCAAGCTTAAAAGGAGGTCAGTATGGGCCGTTTTATCCTGAAAAAACTCCCTTTTTTGATGTTTTCCGCGGTGTTTGTCTTAGGGTGTAAGGGCGGGCTGGGGCTTGTGGAGATAGAAGGTCCCATTGTTTCCTCGGAAGAGATCGTCAAGGACCTTAAGCGCTTCGAAGAAAACCCTGCAATAAAGGGCGTGCTTGTGGTGGTCAACTCACCAGGCGGAGGCGTGGGGGCAAGCCAGGAGATCTGCGAAGCCATTAAGCGTCTCAAGAAAGCCGACAAAAAGGTCGTGGTATCCATGTCCTCGATTGCGGCATCTGGCGGTTACTACGTCTCAGCACCCGCCGACAGAATAGTGGCCCTGCCAGGCACGCTCACCGGCTCCATCGGGGTGATACTGAACTTTCCCGTCTACGAGGAGCTCTTGGACAAGGTGGGTATTCAGCTCTATACCGTTAAGTCGCGCGAGCACAAGGACATAGGTTCGGGGTTCCGGCAGCCCACCGAGCAGGACACGCTTCTTTTGAAGGTAATGATAGACGACGTCTACGATCAGTTTCTGGAAGAGGTTGTGGCCGGACGCGGTCTGCCGTTTGACAGTGTTTATGCAATCGCCGACGGCAGGATCATCACAGGGCGTCAGGCATACTTCTACGGCCTGGTAGATACGCTGGGCACGCGTGATGACGCCCACCGGATACTGGCTGAACTCTGCGGCCTGGAGGGCACGCCCAAACTTGCCAAGATTCCAAAGAGGAAATCGTTCCTCGAGAGGTTTCTGGAATCTAAGTTCAATCAGCTTTTCCAGCCCTCACTACGATACGAACTCGATTTGAGGTAGAAGGAGAGAGGCTTGGCCGAGGAGGTACTTCTTCCACAGGTTCCTCTGCATGTGCTTGCGCGGATCGCACGCGACGAAAGGGTTACTCATGGAATCACCAAAACGAGATCCGTGCTGCTTTACACCGATATCTCGGGTTTTACGCCGCTTACCGATGCGTTGACCGCCGCAGGTAAGGAGGGGATCGAGTGGGTCACGGAGATACTCAACGACCACTTCTGGCGACTCTCTCGAATACTTGCAGACTACAATGGCATTCTCCTAAAACTGGGCGGCGACTCGCTGCTTGCCCGTTTCGACGGTGTGGATGCCGTTGACCGCGCAACCGATGCGGCATGGGAGATGCTTGACTGGTTCAAGGGGCATCCCGAGGTTAAGACTCGTAAAGGGGACTTCCCCCTCTCGATAAAGGCGATCGTGGGAGGCGGGGCATACTTTGAGGCGATCCTGGGCGATGAGGAAAAGAGCAACTGGTTTCCGCTGGGTGAGGTGGTTGAAGAACTGGCCCGCGCAGAAAAGGCGGTAGGAGCAGGTGAATTTATCGTAAAAAAGGGCTTGCAGGAGGAGATGTTTCCTTCTGAACCCTACCCTGTGATTGAGGATGCCGAGCGTGCAAAACTTGCCGGGGTGACGCGCTCGTTCCTGCCGGTAGGTAAGAGCGGAAAACCGGCACTCTCATCGGGTGGGGAATACCGGGTGGTAGCGCCTATCTTCCTGAATATGCACGGTTACGATCCGGCAAACCCTCGCTTCGACACACTCAACGAGTTCTATCTCGACCTTTACAGACTTCTTAGTGGATACCATGGGACAATCAACAAGGTTAACATCGCGCCTCAGGGAAGCACGTTTCTGATACTATTCGGTGCTCCTTTAAGCCATAAAGAGGATCGTGCCAATTCCGCCGCCTTCTTCGCTGAACTGGCGAAACTTACCACGCCCTTCAAGCTCAAGGCGGGGCTTGCATACGGAGCGTGCTTTGCCGGATTTATAGGTGGACCCCAGAAGGAGTACACGGTCATCGGCCAGCGGGTGAACGCCGCCGCAAAGCTCATGAGCGCCTCTGAGCCGGGCGAGTTTGTAATCACAGCAGAGGCCGCACAGAAGTTTGCCGACCTTTATGAAAGCAAGTCCCTCTCCCCTGCCGTGATCAGCGGGGTAGGCTACCAGCGATTTGAACTTGGCAAGGCCAGGAAAGTTCCAACCAAAGTGCCTGGCGAGTGGACGACGCACGAGCCAGAGCTCGATCGTGCGGTTGAACTTGCCTCGGGGGAAAGTATGGTGGTGGGGATCGCAGGCGATCACGGAATGGGCAAGAGCCGATTCCTGCGCCGCTTAGCCGAAAGGCTTGCTCCAACGCACGAGGTGCTTGAGGTTTCGCTCGATGAAAGAGGAGCCCCTTATCAGGTCTTTCGACGCATCCTCATGAGCCAGGCCTCTATCAAGGAAGATGACTCGGCAGACCTAAAGCATAAAAAACTTACAGACCATCTGAGTGATGTGGTAAGGAATGCTGGAGAGAGCCTCGAAGTGGACGAATTGCTGAGGCGTTTTGCATTCATCGCAGGGATGCTTTTCGGCCTGGGGCAGGCACAGGAAGAGATAGCCGCGTATTCCCCAGAGCTGAGGGTTGAAAACTTGATGGATGCTTTCCGCAGCTACATCCTGCGACGTGCTGCAGGGCGTCCTTTAGCGCTTCTGGTTGACGATCCTGCAAGAGGCGAGGTAGGTTCGCTTGAGATGCTTGCATTCGCCACACGAACAATACCTCGCCTTAGGCCCCAAGGGATAACCTTCTTCTTTACATACAACCCGGAGTTCGAAGAGACGTTCTGTAAAGGATTGGAGATACCACAAGAGAGTCTACAAAATGTTACCCTTGAACCGCTCTCCGCATCGGATTCAAGGGAACTTGCAGAGCGAATACTGGGTGCTGGGGCCGACGACGCGGTTCATCAATTCCTTTATGAACGCTCACTCGGCAATCCGTCGGTTCTTGAACAGTGGGCCGGCTATCTCCTGGATAAGAACTTGATCACCGAGATGGACGGCAAGTGGGTAATGGGCGAGGGGGTGGATGCGGCGGAGATACCGGATGACCTCTACAGCCTTGTCTTCTCCAGGCTAGACAGACTTCCCGAGGAGGTCCGCCAGACACTCAGACTGGGTGCTGTATACGGGATGCACTTCCCGTCTACGATTATTGCGCACATTATGAAAAAGGTTGATGTGGCGGGACTTATGTCCCCTGCGACAGCCTCCGGACTTATCTATCCCATAGAGGCGGGTGAGACAGAGTACGTATTCAGGCAAACGCTCGTGCGTGATGTTTGCTACGACTCGATCCTTCGAGGTGATCGTGAACGTCTGCACCGGGAGGTTACAAGGGCGATCGAGGTCCTTTACGTCGAATCGCTGGAGCGCTATTTTACGATGCTTGCCCATCACTCGGCCGAATCCGGCGACTGGGAACAGACGTTCAATTACAGCCTTCGCTCGGCCAAAGAGAACCGCCGGTTATTCCGCAACGAGGCGGCCAAGGTGTTGATCTCTTCACTCTCGCCTGAAAATGCAAAAGCTATAACCGATCTCTTCGTCCAGAAGTGGCTTGATAAGAAGCGAATATCTCCAGAGGTTAAGGAGGAAACCAGCAAAGTAGAAAAAACGGATGTAGGGGAGGAAGTGGCAGCCCGCGTAAAGGAGAAGGAAGACTTAAGTCACGGAGAAGGCTCCGGCGACCTCCCTAATAGACCTGAATAAACATCCGAGAGAATACATACCTGGAAGGCGGTTGAGAGTCCAAACACTGCGTAAGGATTTAAAAAAACAAAAGAAAACCCCGCGCCGAAACGCCGGCACGGGGCAAAAAGATCTTATCCGCTCCAAAAAATCAGTAGTGTCCTATGTGCTGGGCGGTCTGGAACGCGTAGCGAAGGTAGACTTTAAGGGCATCGCCCTCGCCTAACATAACAACAGGCGCGGTGGTAATATCTCCAACTACCGCGAACTTGCCGAAGTAACCATCAGCGGTCATGAAGTAGTAAACCTGATCCTTTTCAAGCATCACTGTGTCAGAGTAGGTAGCAGATGAATCCTTTACATCCAGCCAGTTCTGTATATGAACTTCTGCAGGCTCGACACCGTTTCTATTCTCGCTTCCAAGCGTCATCGTATTGGTAATGTAGAGATTTTCGCCTCCAGCATCTGTAAATAAAAAGAAATCCGCCTCACCGTTCGCTGTCAGATTTTCCTCAGGGTGACCAGTCGCACGATCAAAGCGAAGTGCGTTGTTTATACCCTCTTCAGGAGGGGTAGCATCAGGATTATAGCCTAGATAGGAGCCCGAGCCCCACGGGCGGGGATAGAACATGCCGCCGAAACCCAGGGTCGAAACCGTGTCGCCTACCATCTCGCCGCGGCCTTCAAAATAGTACTGCTTACCGTTCTTTAATCCGCCTTGCTCGATTATCGTGCTATCCGTGATGCCGGAGGCAACCGGCGTTCCAAGTTCACTACCAGGTAGATTACTCATATCAAAGGTGTCCACGTAAACGCTTACACCTTCAAGCCCTTCAGGCAGCTCGGCTGGAAAACCTTTGATCTCTATTCTAACGCTGTCGTCACCCGGAGTGGCGATTACCTTCAACTCCTCGGTGAGCAGTTTCTCTATCCCTTCAACGTCCGGGGGCTTGGGAATCAATCCACAACCAACGATAAGGATAGCTAAAGGTAGGGTTATCAAGATTTTCTTCATCTTACCTCCTTTGGCATCGGTTCAAGGTGAACCGGTTTTAGGCTCCGTAGTGGCGAATAACGCCCAACACCATAGCATAACTAATGTTTGGGTTGTGTCAAGGGAGACAACCAATCTTAAGGATCAGTAGTTTCCCACGCCCACTTGCGGTCTGCAAGAGGCATATCAAACATACCTGATCCTGGCTAAAGCACTATCTATCAGGGCAAAACAACCAGCTCTACGCGGCGATTCTGGGCGCGCCCGGCTTCGGTGTCGTTAGATTCCACAGGCATACTCTCGCCGTATCCACGAGCCAGGAGTCGTCCCGCAGGTATCCCGTGTGCACGGATCAAGTAGCCGCGCACCGCCTCGGCTCGGCGCTGGGAGAGCAAAAAGTTTCCCTCAGCCGAACCCTGGGAGTCGGTATGACCCTGGATCTCGATGCAGATATCCGGGTTTCCCTGGAGCACGCGCACCGCCTCATCTATGGCTGGATAGGATGAAGCCGGAATTACGGCGCTTCCTGATGGAAAGTAGATGCCGCTGATGCGGATACGCGCGTCGCTTCTCAGCATCGAGATCGTTACTGCAAGCGGCATACCCGCAGAAACCAGAACGGTCTCCCTCTGGGGCAGGTAACCTGGGGCAACTGCCTCGATCGTGTAGGAACCAGGCGGAAGGCTGAAGTGGGTCTCTCCAACCTCATCTGTAGCCAGAGTGATGGCTGCCACAGAAACCGAGACACCAGGTATGACACCTCCGGTTTGGCGATCGACAGTTTTTACTATAAGGTGTGCGCCGGTGCGATCCGGTTCAAGCTCTACCTCAAGCAACGCGGGCCGACGAGGGGTAAAGTTCAGGGTATAGGTCTGAGGCGTATATCCGGGCGCACTTACGGTTACCTTATACCGACCGTTCTGCACATCTAAAACACGCTCGCCGCTTAGGCCGATTACAAAAACGCCCGGATAATGATCCGCGATTGTAACCTGGGCGGCGAGGGGCTCGCCGGTAGAAGCATCCCTTACCCTGACGAGAAGCAAAGCCTTGCGTCTTACGATCTGCGGAACCGGCGAGTAAGCCAGGCCTACTGAGATCTGATTCACATACTCCCCGCCTTCAAGATCGATACTGCGGGCGTCAGGGGTAAGCCCAAAGTCAGCCGCATAAAATAAACTTATCCCGATATCGGTGAGGATCCTCACCCCGGGCGTCAGCCTCACGGGGAAGGAATCAGCAAACACCTCAGCCGTAAGCTCGATGTAGGGATTGAAGAAGTCGTAGCGTAACTCCGCACCCGCCCCTAGAAGGACACCGGCTTTCTCACGCAGAAGTCCTCCAAGATTGAGATGAGTTGTGAAAATCTCAGTTTCTCTGGTGGCAAGCACGCGGACGGAGCCGCCGAATACCCCGGGATCGAAGAAAGAAGAGCGCGTTGGCAGAAAGGTACGTGCGTCAATCCCCACGCTCCAGAACTCAAGCGGCCACGTGTACTTCGCCCCCAGCTCAAAATCCCAGAGAGCCAGGGTAGGTGAAACACCGCTTATAAGTTGCGGGTAGGAGTATCCCAGCCCCAAGGCAGCGCTTACTTCCAAGGGCTCAAATGGAACCCAGGAGCCGAACAGGCGAAAAACGGAGTTCTCCCACGTCCTGATGTCGGCGTCAAACATATGTTCGGCACCATGATCATCCCCGGCAAACGAGGCCCCTACAGTCCAGGCATACAACCCCTGGTTGCGGGCATCAACGACACGTGCCAGTCCTTCACCTCCTGAAACAACAGGTGCACCTTCAAGAAATACCAGCGATGCTGATATAAAAATTACCAAAGCTATGCGCTTCACAAACTCCTCCTTAAGTTCATACCTTCAACACTTAGCACTGCGATCTTCCAGATCGCGTTCACCTATATAAATGATAGGGAAGAAAGCACACTAAGTCAAGGGGTACGTGAGGTATAAATATCCCTCCTCTAACTATCCGATATCTAGTTTTTTTAAGTTAACGTATCGCTTCTGATAACCGTATACCGATCGTGCCGGGTGCAAGTTTGATAATCATACGAGTACCGTCCCTCAGGATAATCATCGTGATCTCTTTCCTATCGGGCTTGACCGAATCTATCGCTTCCCGGAGGTCTGTATAAACCCTGATCTTCTTGCGGTTATAGCTTATGATAACGTCCCCCGGCTCAAGTCCAAGGGAATCGGCCTGGGTTCCGGGCACGACCTCCTTGATCACCACCAGCTTTTTGACCCCTTTGATAGCTTGCCATGCGGTTTCGGTACCAACTTTGATTAACGCTGAGTAGGCGGCCTGACGCAGGGGCTGAGGTTCGCTTTCGTCTGCAAGTATCTGATCCAACAGGGCTTCTGAACCGATGCAACGGCGCGCTCCCAGAAGGTAGATGATTTGTTCCCTTAGTTCTGTGGATTCTTCCTCTCGGTACAGCTCAAGCAGCCCGGCCTCGATATCGGCTAGGGGTTCATCAACACACAGAATCTGCCTCAAGAGCCCGGCATGTGCAGCAGGTTCAAGCTCTTCATCCGGCCAAAGGAGTGCGGGAAGTGGAAGGGGCTTCTCCTCGTTGAGCTGGCAGTAGACGAAATCACGCGCGTCTTCAACCATCTCCATGGTTATCTGATGCTTACAAGGATAACGCAGGATCTCGGCGGGCACCCCGTGTTCGGCAAGGGTATCGACAGCCGCTTTGCCGTCGGCAAAATCCACGACATTGTCATACGCCCCGTGAAGAGCGCGGACAGCAAGACTCGATGCCGCACTGTCCAGAGGATGAATGGAATCTATCTCGACCTCAAACCATCCACCGACAGGAATAAGGCCGCGGAACAGTTCGGGGTAGCGGATTCCGACCTCGTAGGTCATCATACCTCCCTGGGAGAAGCCGTAGAGGAAGACCTTGCGAGGATCAACCGGATAGTCCTCTTTGACCTGCTGGATGCACTGAAGCACCCAGCGCGTGCTCTGCTCGACGGTAGCCTTGTGGAATTCAGGCGTTCCCCACATATACCATGCCCAGCCAAGCTCGCCGTCGTCTCGCTCAAATGGGAAAGGCGTCTCAGGGTAGAGGCCGATGGCATCTGCGGGATAGAACGACCGGGCGGTGCCCACGTAGCTCGACATGCGGTCGCCGAACCCGTGCAGAGCAACTATCAAGGGGTAGGTCCTGCTGGTATCGAAATCATCGGGCAACTCGATCGTGTAACCCAGTTCGATGTCGAAAAACGCGGTGTCGACTATCACCTCAGCCGCAGCCGGTGCAACTATTATGAGGGGTAAAACAAAAACTCTCTTCACTAATGCCTCCAGGTTGTAGGGGAATATACGCATTAACTTAATGATGTCAATTAAAACGGGGTGTCATTGCGAATCCTCGTAGGGGCTGACCTTCAGGTCAGCCCGATTATTAAAGAACGGGCCGACTTAAAAGTCGGCCATACGTTACTTTCACACGAAACTATATCTAAAAATATAAGCTTGTCAATGTGAATTAGCGGTGATGGAGGACAGGTTCTCAGCCTGTCCGGACACCTACGCTTCAGGGCGCGTTTGAGGGTGTCCTCCACCCCCACCCTACCCTCCCCCATTGAGGGGGAGGTAGATATGCTTCAAGCGGTTTGCCCCAGTACCCTCCCCTCACTTGACGGGACAGTGTGCCCCTTGAGTGCCTGGTGCACTCATAGGGTAGGGGGTAGGGGGAGGGTGAAATCCTTGACACAAGGCCTGATTCCCCTATCCTTCACCCTAATGGATGATCGATTCCCCGTAGTCAGGGTTGGAGAGGAGTATCTGAGCTATCAGAAGACAGGTAAGGGTAAGCCGCTATTCTGCCTGCACGGCTGGGCAGGGCACGAGCGGACGTTCGATGGTATCCTGCCCTTTTTCAACCCGCACTTTCGAATCTACCAGCTTGCCTGGCCCGGTTTCGGCTCGGCAAGATTGAGGAGAGGCCGATATAGTCTGGACGATATGGTGCGCTGGGTGGATAGGTTTCGTGAGCACTTCGGGTTCCGTAAGATATATCTCATGGGCAACTGCATAGGCGCGAACGTTGCCCTTGAGTACGCCTACCAGCACCGTGAGCGGCTCAAAGCACTTATCATTAACGAACCGCACGGCTTCATGCCCGCCTACTTCTACCTGCTAATCTATCCGGTAATTGGGGATGTTCTACTCAGGGCACTCTTCAAGATACCTCCAGGCCGCTCGCTTATTATGAGTATGTTTCCCCTGGAGGATGAGGAAGGCACGGGTTACACCGAGAGGCGGCTGGCCGAGGTCCCCACCTCTTCGATGGCTGCATTCCTGCGTGCCATGTACCTTTATGCACGAGAGACCAACGCCTATGCCCGTCCCAAGATCAAGGTCCCAACTATATTCCCTCTCCCCCAGAAGACATTCGTGCAGGTGGCGGTCTTTGAGAGGCTCTACGGACGCTGTTTTACCAATCTTGAGGTGGCTCCCGTCGAGGGAGAGGTTCACAACCCGGTGGTCGAGGATCCCCACGCCTTTGCCAGGGCGGTGCTGCCGCATCTAGGGATAAGGAAGTGAGCAAAACACATGGATGCGATAACCCGCGATGAAGCAAGAAAGCTGATACGACAAGCTGGACTGAGTGATAGTCTTATAAGACACTCCGAAGGCGTTGCCAGACGCGCCGAGTCGGTGTGCCAGCTTCTTGAAGCTACCGGCCACACCGTATATACGGAAAAGGTCGTCCTTGCCTCGCTTATTCATGATATCGGACTCAGCCGTCCTCACGGTCTGGATCACGGAGCAGCGAGTGCAGAGGTTCTTGAGGAGCTTGGCCTTACTGAACTGGCAAGAATCACACGCGTCCATGTCTTTACACAAACGACTGAGATATCTCTGGAAGCCAAAATCCTTATATACGCTAACCTCACCACAGGCCCTGAGGGGGAGTCGATTGATCCGGAGAAAAAACTTAAGTTCCTGCACCACCTGGCTTATAACTGGAAAGACAAAAACGAGAGACGGCTTGCACTGAGGGCGCTGGGGGTAAAACGCAGGATCGTCTCAGAGATAGAGGAGCTTATCAGGAGGGCGATAACGGTTTCTTGACCCCAATTAAGATAAAACCCTAGATGTTTGATCATATCATCGGAAGTAGAATAGGGGTTGACAAATTAAAGAATTCGAGGAAACTATAAATAAATCCTGGAGGGTACATGAGCGTAATTACACGTGATGACGCCCGCAGGATACTATGGGAGGCCGGGCTTGATGAAAAGATGATCAATCACGCGGAGGGCGTGGCCCACCGGGCTGAGGTGGTATGTAATATCCTCCAGGCAGCCAATTATAAGATAGATACGGAAAAGGTTATCCTCGCCGCTTTGCTGCATGATTTGGGACACAGCCGCCCACACGGCCTGGATCACGCTGCGGTGAGCGCAGAGATCCTTGCTGAACGAGGGCTTAAAGAAGTGGCTGAAATAGTGCAGGTCCATGCCCTTCCGCAAACGGGTAAGCTTACTCTGGAAGCCAAGATACTTATCTATGCCGACACCACAACCGGCCCGGACGGCGAGGCTATCGATCCCATGAATAAGCTTGAGTTTCTGCGCCGTTTGGGTGAGGAGTGGAAGAACGAGGATGAGCGCTTGTTGGCAAAGGAGGCCTACGAGGTCAAGCGCCGGGTTGTCTCGGAGATTGACTTATTGATCAAACAAGCCATGGCCAAGACTTGATCTCGCCCACTTACAATCTTCAAAGTTGACCTTTATGAGCGCAAGCGGCCCTTAGTGCACCCTCAACCTTTTCAACTACTTGACAGCGGTCCGCGAGTTGCTATAATCGTTTAAGTAACCGCTTAAATAGTGAGAAAGATGCGCAGGATAGTCTTGGAAGAGCGCGCCCGTATATTACGTGCGCTGGGCACAGGCAGCAGGATGCAGATACTTGAGATACTCAAGGCCGGACCACTGGAGGTAGGCGCGTTGGCCCAGCAGATAGACATAAGCCAGAGTGCGGTCTCCCAGCATCTGAAGGTGCTCAAAGAGCTGAACCTCGTATCAGACCGGCGCCGCAGCTACTTCATATACTATTCCTTAAACCCCCAGGAGTTTGCGAGACTTGAGGAGATGATGATGGCGGTGTGTCGTATCTCGTCCGAACGCTCCCTTCGTCGCGTGCGCCGCGAGCGGCTGTCTGCACTTCGCGATCAGCTCAAGGCAGAGCTTGAGCGAGTCCAACAGGCGCTTTCCATGTTGAAAGAAGAGGAAGAAGCCTAGAATGTATGCCTTTGATTCACACCTTCGTCATCGCCAAGGAGACGCAGGCGACCGCGGCGATCTCAATATGAGATTACTCCTTTGCCGTCGTCGCTTCGCGTGCCACGCAAGGCTTCGCCTTGCTCGCAATGACACCAGGTGTCTTTATGTGGAATGCAACGACCGCGTCGTTGCCGCAATAACCTTGACCATCGGTCAAGGTTGGGTATCATCCTCTCATGGAAGTAATCCTTGCCGGGTTCAACCTGGATACCGATACGATCAGGAACCTCAAAGAGGGCAAGAAGGACGTACCGCTGACACCAGAGACCATTTCCGCGGCATACGCTCGGATCAGCCGATCACCCAAAAGGGTGGACGAGTTAAGGAAGCAGGCCAGGGAAGAAGTCGAACGCACGCGCCGCTCAAATAGAACCATCATCTTCGAGATGGGTCACCACTCGGTGGCCGAGCACGCCTGCTTCAACTTCGACGTGATCGGTATCTCGAGACTGGCGGTGGAGGCCTTGCAGGGCTTTCGACTAGCGTCGTATACGGAGAAGTCACAGCGCTACATCACGTTGAGCGACGACTTCGTATTACCCGAAGAGATTGTGGAACTGGGCAAGGAGAAGGGGTTCCGCGAGACCATTGCCGCTCAGAATGAACTTTACCATTCCCTGTTTGAGGACTTAAAGGCATATCACGCAGAGCACGATCCTGTTTTAGCCGAGAACAAACGTGATTCAGCCAATCGCGCCAAGGAGGACGCCCGCTACGTGGCCGCTCTGGCTACCCAGAGCCAGCTTGGGATGACCGTCAATGCCCGCGAGCTCGAGCTTATGGTTCGTCGCTTTGCATCCCATCGTCTGGCTGAGCTAAGGGAGCTTGGAGGCAAGTTGTACGATGAGGCCAGGCGCATAGCGCCATCGCTTCTTCTATTCTGCGAACCCAATCGGTTCGATCAGGAGACATATCCCGCTTTGGCCGGGTTCGAAAAAAAACTTGAGTCCGAGAATCCTCCTCAAGCCGATGTGACACTTATCGAATCAACGGAAGACGCCGACCTCAGACTACTTGCCGCTCTTCTGCACCGAGTCAGCTCGGCCTCCTTCGAGTCATGCAGGCAGGCTGTCGAGAAGATGACAGACCAACAGCGGTTGGATTTAATAAAGATTGCTTTTGAGAGAGCCGAATTGTATGATTCGATGCTGCGTGAGTTCGAACACGTGGTTCTGACCTACGAGGTGATCTGCTCGGCATCCTGCTTTGCCCAGCTCAAGCGGCACCGGATGGCCTCCATCTCTGCCCAGTCTTACGACCCGGAGCTCGGATTCACCGTTCCTGAACCTATCGAGGAGATCGGCCGTGCCGATGAGTTCAAGCACATCATGGAACGAAGCCTTACACTTTATCATGAGATAGCGCAAGATGATCTAAACGCCGCCCCATATATCCTTACCAATGCTCACCGCAGAAGGATGCTTATCACATTAAACGCTCGAGAACTCTACCACTTCTCAAGGCTGCGGTCGGATTCTCATGCACAGGCCGAGATTCAGGGGATCTCTAACCAGATGGTCCATCTGGGTAATATGGTTATGCCTCTGGCCCTCCTGCTTGCCGGTGGCAAGGACGCATATTCTGAAATGTATGCTAGGATTTTTGGACATCCCCCCAAGGTCATCGAGGCCGAACTCCCCGGCGAGCGGACCATAGACCCGTAACACACCAAATAAACGAAAATAACTACCAGGAACCTCCTGCACTAAAACCCGTCTCTCATTCCTCGTCCCTGCGCATAGGGGATGAGAAACTGCCTCGCTCCACAATGCTTGATTTCTGGAAGTGGGCGTTCAGCGATATGCGAATGAATGACTTTCGGAATCAAGATCGAAGTTAAAGCATCCGCTTACCTGCAAGGCTGGCCTCTCGAGGCATCGAATCGTAAAATTGTGCCGGGGAGCTAACTCTATCAGCCTATCTGCACTCAAGAACTCCGATGTTAAATGCTTCTCTGCGGAAGAGATGAAGGCGGGTGGAGAAAAGCTCTTAGAAGATATATGTTAGCACCCTGGCTTCTCTCTGATTGACCATCGGGGTCCCCCCAGACTTTTGCAACGCAAAAGTCTGGGGTAATACTAGTCTATAAAAAGTATGTCTATGGATGCATCACCCTTAGCGATGGCCTCGTCAATCTCCTCGTGCATCATAAGGGGATAGGTGGCCTCGTTAATCAGGGCACGGGAGGTCCGGGTCTCGCGTTCGTTGCCGTCCGGCATGGTGTACTGAAAGTCCCAGGCTAAAAGGAGTGCCCTTGTTCCGATACCGTTGAGTTTGCGCACCAGAGGCACGTAGTCACCGTCACAGCCCAATAGAGCCACCACATCAAGCTTCTTGTGTACAGCAAGATCGAACGCCTCAAGCGAGAGCCAGACGTCTATGCCCTTCTCCTGAGGCCTGAAGGAGCGTTCATCTACCGGAAGGTAGTGCTGAACAACCCCTGCACGGATAAGAACGTCGTCAAACATCCTCTCCGCCTTAAGCTTGCCCGCCTGATCCGCGGCCTCGGCGCTGAAGCGCCCGCGGAAGTAGTGGGCCTCTACAATATGCACACGGGCTGCATCAACACCCTCCTTCTCGGCGACCCTTTGGCGGATGAACTCATGAATCCCGTGTATCGATATTCGCGATTGCCTTTGGTGATAAAATTTGTAGTAGTTACTTACCTCGTTGAGATAGCCGCCGTCGTAAAACACCGCCACTCTTACCATCTCCTTCTTTCCACTACGTTCAAGCATCATCTCTCCTTAAGCTAAACATCTTGTTGTATCCTTTCAACTAACGCTAAATGCCGGTCCGGTTCTACTCGCCGCCGAAACGACACTCTACCATCAATTATTATCGAAATTCAGCACACGTCAACCCCTGTCCAACCAAAAAGAAAGCAACCCCACAGCATTTGAGGACCGCCTATCGGATGGAGGTTTTACTGTCTTACTTCTTCTTTTCGGCCTCGGGCGCTATCTTTTTGTCCTTGAACAGCTCGGCTATACCTGCAATAGAGGCCATCACGCTCGAGACCTCGTAGGGAAGGAATACCTTATTCGCCTTACCCTGCGCTATGATCTGCAGGGCTTCAATATACTTGATAGCTATGAGGTCGTTGGTGGGATCGCCTTCATGAATGGCCGAAAAGACGTTCTTGACCGCCTGTGCCTCACCCTCGGCGATGGCGATCTTCTTGAACCGTTCCGCCTTAGCAACCCGTTCGATGGCCTCTGCCTCACCCTCGGCGCGAAGGATGGCGCTCTGCTTCTCACCCTCGGCCTTCAGGATACGGGCTTGCCTATCACCCTCGGCCTTGTTGATTGTCGCTTCCTTGATACCCTGCGCCTCCAGAACCATGGCGCGGCGCTCACGCTCCGCACGCATCTGCTTGTGCATGGCGTCGGTAACATCGCGCGGCGGCTCGATGCGCTGTAGCTCAACACGGGTTACCTTGATTCCCCACTTGTCGGTAGCGTCGTCAAGAACCTGACGCAGCTTGGTGTTGATGGACTCGCGGGATGTAAGAGACTTGTCGAGCGTAAAATCACCAATCACATTTCTCAGGTTGGTCTGAGCAAGCTTGACTGCCGCCAAACGGAAGTCTTTAACGTTATAGACAACCTTTACAGGATCGGTTACCTCGTAGTAGATAACCGCATCCACGGTAACAACCACGTTGTCCGCGGTGATTACCTCCTGGGGCGGGACGTCCACCACCTGCTCGCGCATATCCACCCGGGTAAGCCTTTCGATGAACGGAACAAGCATCGTCAGACCGGAATCGGCCGTCCGTTGATAACGGCCCAGACGTTCGACAAGCGCCTTCTGCCAGGGACGGATGATGCGCAAAGAGGCCAGGATTACGATAAACAGGAAGACCCCTACGATTATAAGCAAGACTACAGCCCATACACCCATTTTAATCCTCCTTTGGTTTTACTACCAGATGAACGCCTTCAAGGCGGACTACCTCAACCACGGTGCCCGCCTCGATGGACGCATCGTTTTCACTATCCGCGCGCCACTCCTCCTTGGCTACACGAACAAGCCCCCTGGCTGTCAAGGGATCAATACGCTCTACCACTACGCCGGTCTTACCTATCATGCGGTCCGCGGCCACACCCTGCTGGGAAGCGCGCCGCGTTACCCCCTTGAAGAACACCCGTGAGAGGGCGAAAAGGACGCTTGCGACCACAAGGGCGGCAAGGATCTGCAGCCAGAACGGAAGCTTGAGGAAAGCAAGCACCGCACCAACGGCCGCTCCTATACCGAACCACATCAGGGCAAAGCCCTCGGTGAAGATCTCACCCACAAGGAACAAGACCGCCAGCCCCACCCAAACAAAAGGAACTATCTTATACGCAAGCTCCATCAGCAAACCTCCGAGGTGTTTTCGGGAAGCTCCATACTATTCAGATTACAACGTTCCCTACGAGTTTATTCAACATCCAAGGATAAGCACTTCAAGGTACGTTGTCAAGCAAAATAATATGCTCCTTTTCGCTTAAGGCGAAAAGATCGCAGGAAAAAAAGGAGCGAAGCCTTTCGCTTCGCTCCAATATTGTGATGGATCTCCACTACCTGACGATCAGAACCCGTTCGGTGCAGGAGAAGCCACAAGCAGAAAGCCGAACAAAGTAGACGCCCGCAGGGGCAGCCGATGCGTTCCAGGTGATCTCGCCTGATCCTGCAGGGGTATGTCCTTGCTTTAAGGTTTCGATCCTGCGTCCCATGGCGTCGAAGACAGCAATATTGATGTCTGAGGCATGGGGCAGGGAGTAGCGAAGACCAATCAAGCCATCCGAGATGTTTGCGGTGGTAAGGTTCAGTTTAAGAGGATCGGTAGGACTTGTGGTTTTTTGCTCTTCTATCCCGACCCAGGGGAAGCCCTCTGCAAACGCCGCACGTGCCGAATCAGCCTTTTCCAGCAGCTCGTTCAGGGTTGCTCCTATCGCTACGGCAAAGGTAAAGTCATACTCGTCGCCAGGCGCCATATCCGGGTAAGGACCGGAGTTGAGAAGCATCCTCACGTCGCTCGGATCATCTAAGGTATTGAATTCGGTGGAAATCATGCGTTCATACTTAAGGGTGTCGGTACCGTCGGAGTCGACTACGAGAGTGGTATCATTTTCCCATGTTTCAAGGCCGGTAACTCCCACATCACCTGGAGTTTCAATAAGAAAGATTCCTATGTATCCTGGAGGACTGCTCCACCCGCTCTCCGAACCGTTATTATCGTAGGCGTATCCGACATTATGGGAGCCGGCATACCCGATCTTATCGTCCCAGAAACCGTCGTCACCGGGCTCTTCCCCCCCTGTTCCTATGTCCGGATCCATGAAATAACTGAAGTAGGGTGCCTTGAGCAGGTGCTCATTCATGTTGCGTATCTTGTAGTTAAGAACGATCACATTGGCAAGAGCGCCCCTTGACCACGAGTAGGTTCTCTGTTCCGCACGTATCCCAAGTCCCCACATGTCGTATGGGCCGTAATCGCGGTTTATCCAAATCATCGTCGCCGAGTCTGCCGGAATCCAGTCTCCACCTACAGCGTAGGTATCCTGGTGGGAAACCATATCCCCTGCTGCAGGATCAAGCTGGTCTTCTGGTGGGCGATTCTTGTTAAGCACTGTGTCGGCAAAAGGCCAAAGGGCTTGATACGGCTTTGGGGTTTCTCCTGGGCGGGCAAAGAGGCGATTCCCTTCGCCCTCAAGACCCCAGCCTTCAGGGATTCTCATGTCGCTGAAGTAAAGCCCTACGCTATCGATATTGGCTTCCTCCATCTCGGGCACGGCCATCGCTCCCATATCCGAATTGTAAGCTGCCTTCGAAACGTTGGCGATCCAGGTGGTGTCTCCGGTTAGTGTATCTACATAAGGGTAAATCGCCCCGAACCAGAATCCTGCGGCGTAGACGTAGTACTGCTCCGACCCAGCAGGATACTCAGCCGTATGCCCGTTTTGCTGTGGGGACTGTAAGGGTAATCCTTCATATGGATGATAGTCTTGCCACGAACGTCCGAACATACCGCCCTGCATGGTGTTAGCTACGAGAAAGTCCTGCAAGTTACCTACACCGGTCCACCACGCCAGCCAGAACCATGCCGGTTCGTCGGTGATCTCGCCCAGTAGTCGGTATCCCGATGACGGCTGGGGAACCGTCATACCCGCAGGTGGCGCGGCCAAAAGGGCTACGCTTGTTAGTACGAGGATAAGACTTAACTTACGCATCATGTGCCTCCTTTTTGGTAGCGTCCGCCTCCAAGATGGCGGACAGCCACAAAGGGTTAACGTATAAAACTACTCCCAAAACAGCATTTGTCAAGCCCCCGGAGTAGAAAAGGGACGAAGCCAAAACGCTTCAAGCGTCACTTCGCCCCAGGATTATGAGTTTCCGGTTATCTGATGATCAGAACACGCTCGGTGCAGGATTGGCCCGATGCCGAAAGCCTCACAAAGTAGACGCCTGAGGGGACAGTTGATGCATCCCAGATAATCTTACCTTCTCCGGCGGAAGCATATCCTTGCTTCAAGGTTTCAACTCTGCGACCTGAAGCGTCGAAGAGAGCCAGATCAATACCCGATGCGTTAGGTAGAGAGTAGCGGAGCTTCAGTAAATCGCTAAATACAATAGGATCGCTCAGGGTCAATCCAAGAGAAGCAGATACAGATTCCTCTTCAACATCCACTTTCTCTGAGAAACCTCGGTCAAAAGCCGCACGGACCGAATCAACGTTCGCCTGCAGCTCCGCCAACGTTTGACCTACCACCACCGTCAGGGTGAAGTCGTACTCATTGCCGGGTGCCAGGTCAGGGTAAGGACCAGAGTTGAGAAGCATACGGACGTCATCGGGGTTCTCCCGTGTAACAAAATCGGTAGAAGTCATGTAAGCATACTTAAGGCTATCTTGTCCCAGCTTGTCGATATCATGTCCGTTTGGCCAGGTCTCGAATCCAGTAAGACCCTCATCTCCTGGAGTTTCTAGTAGAACGGCACCTATGTAACCTACAGGTGTGCTCCAACCAGGCTCCGAGCCGTTGGCATCGTAGGCGTAACCAAGGTTCCGGTCTCGATCAAACCCGATCATATCATCCCAGAAGCCTTCATCACCCGGGACACTCCCCCCTTCTCCGATGTCAGGGTCGGCAAAGTAGCTGAAGTAAGGTGCCTTGAGGGAAAAGTCATTCATGTTGCGTATCTTGTAGTTAAGAACGATAGCGTTAGCCAGCACCCCCCTATTCCAGGAGTAGGTTCTTTGTTCTGCTCGTATACCTAACCCTAAGCCGTCATAGGATCCGGTCGTAAGGATCCAGATAGTAGTTGCTGAGTCAACTGGTATCCAATCGCCGCCTACAGCATAGGTATCTTCGTCGGAAACTATATCTCCTTTTGAAGGATCAAGCTGCTCGTCAGGCGGTCGGTTCTTGTTTAGCATCGTGTCGGCAAAGGGCCAGAGCACTTGATAGGGCTCAGGGGTTTCCCCAGGCTGAACGAATAGGTTATCGCCTACGCCTTCGAATTCATCTCCCTCTGGAATGAGCATATCGCTGAAGTAAAGGCCGCGGTTGGAGATATCATTATACCCACCGGCGTCTCTCATCTCAGGCACAGCCATCGCTCCAATATCCGATTCATAGGCCGCCTTCGAAACGTTGGCGATCCAGGTGGTGTCTCCGGTTAGTGTATCTACATAAGGGTAAATAGCTCCAAACCAGAACCCCATTGCATAGAGGTAAAACTGTTCGGAGTTTGCGGGATACTCGGCATTTCTACCCCTGGTAACAGGATACCAACCTGTATAAGCTGGCAAACCTTGGTATTCGTGTTCATCATCGGGATGGCGGGCGAAGACACCACCCTGCATGGCGTTGGAGACCAGGAAGTCGGAGACGTTACCTACCCCTGTCCACCAGACCAGCCACCACGCCGCCGGCTCATCGGTAACCTCGCCTGACAACGACTTGCTTAATGATGGTTCTCGAGTCAGCTCACCGGACGGGGCTGCTGCTAACATTAAGCTCGTGAGTATAAGAATAAGACTGAGTTGACGCATTGGGCACCTCCTTTGTGATTTGTGTCATACTCTGTAGTCTTAGGATGGACCACAAAGGGTTAACGTATAAAACTACTCCCAAAACAGCATTTGTCAAGCCCCATGAACTTGACACCAACAGTTTAACCTGTATAGTCAGGGAAAAGAATAACTACCCGGAGGTCTCAGTGCTCAAGACTCGCCCCTCGCTCGAACGCATCCAGCCCTATAAGCCGGGCAAGCCGATCGAGCAACTGGTACGGGAGTACGGGATCACAGGGGAGATCATAAAACTCGCTTCGAATGAGAACCCTCTTGGCCCCTCCCCAAACGCGCTCGCTGCCCTTTCACATGCATTGACTGAAGTTCATTTATACCCTGATAACTCCTGTTATGCACTCATTAACCGCCTCTCCGAAATCCACGAGACCCCGCCGGATTATATCACCGTGGGCAACGGTTCGGTGGAGATCATCCTCCAGGCGGCACTTGCCTGCCTTGAACCGAATGACGAAACCATCATGAGTGAGGTAAGCTTCATCATGTACCCTATCGCCACTCACATCGCAGGGGCGGTGCCGGTTAAGATACCCGTAAAGGATTACAAGCACGACCTGGAGGCGATACTTGCAGCTATTACGGATAAAACGAAGATCATCTTCATAGATAACCCTAACAACCCGCTTGGCTCGGTTATCTCGCGCAGCCAGATGGATGCCTTCATCGAGCGCGTGCCTGATCATGTGCTCGTGGTCCTTGATGAAGCTTATTATGAGTACATCGGCAGCATGGACTACCCCCGGTCTCTCCACTACGTCCACGCGGGCCGCAACGTTCTGGTGCTGCGCACCTTCTCGAAGATATACGGGCTTGCCGGGCTCCGAGTCGGCTACGGCTTCGCAAATCCTGAGATCATCCATGCAACCTCAAAGGTTCGCTTGCCCTTCTCGGTCAACCGTCCGGCTCAGATAGCGGCTCTGGCGGCGTTGGATGATGAGAAACACGTGGACGAAAGCCGGGCGCTCAACGAAAAAGGCAAGATGTATCTGGCCAAGGAGTTTGAACGGCTGGGGCTCGAGTATATCCCACCTTACGGGAACTTTGTCTTCGTGCGCTTTCCATGCGAGACCGGACCCATCTACAAGGCGCTTGAGCATCGTGGGATCATCGTGAGACCAGTCGGAGATAAGAATGCATTGCGCATCACCATCGGCACACCCGAGCAGAACAAGCGTTTGATCGCATCCTTGGAGAAGATTCTAAAAGGCAAAGACCCGTAACACACCATAACATACCATACGGATACTCAGCAGCCTATGTGAAAATCTAAAGTAGCAAATTGTAAGAGCGAACATAAAAAGTAGGTGGCCGCGAGGCCACCTTTTCTTACAGTATAGAAAGTTTCTCGGATTAGTGCAGGAGCACAACCTTGGCGGTTTTGGTGAAGCCGGGTGCGGCTATGCGGATAAAGTAAAGACCGCCTGCAAGCTCCGCGCCATCGTCGTCGGTGCCGTCCCAGTAAAGGGAACCGGAGCCGGAAAGCTCACCCTCGTGAAGGGTGTGAACCACCTGACCTGTTACGTCGTAGACCCGAATCGTAGTTGAGATAGGATAGCCAACCGCGTAGCTCACAAGGGTGCCTGAAATGAACGGATTGGGACAGGTAACCTCTATACGAAGCGCATCCGCGGACTCGGCAATGCCGACTAACGGCGTGCCCTGGAACACTACGAACAATTTTCTACCGAGCAGGGTGTGGGTCGCACCAGGAATCGCGGCAAAGAACGTCGCTTCGTAGAATGCGTAGTCGTCGCAGGTCCACTTGGCGAACTTGACGTTCTTCACCTCTTCCGGATCAAGATTGGCCACCGGCACGCTGTCGAGGTAGTCGGCGGTGTGATAGCCCTGAGATACGATCTCGCAGTAGCAGTAGAAGTTTTCAGCCGCCTCTGTGCCTACGTTCTTGAAGTTGGCGTCAGGCGTCATGCTGTCCACCACGCTGCCTTCCTCAGGCTTTACGACCTCTATCGCATCAACCTGGACCGCACTCTGGATTGTGGCATACTCGACCCTGGTGTTGTTTGTAGGGTCGTCGTCCTTGGTCGTCTTCTCGGGCCAGAGGTAGACCGTTACTTCGACCTTGTAGCGGTCGCCGGGCCAGCCAGAGGGTGTCCAGGACGGGAAGGAGACGGCGTCCTCTTCGCCTGCCTCAAGATAGACGATCCCCTCAAGGTTGCCTTTGTCGTAGTTGACGCCCGGACCGGTAATCCGGCACATGGCGTAGCCGGAGTCAACATCACCGCCGAAGTTGGTGATCACCGCCTCGGGCGTTACCGGCACCTTATCGACCTTGCCCAGCGGTTTAAGGATGCGAACTACCGCAAGATCACGCCCCGATGGCGGAATAGTGTCCGTGATGGTGTCGCCCAGGAACCAGTTGTAGTAGATCTCGAAGTTGCCATCGTCGCGGCTGTCAGTCCAGATGATGTGCACGTTGCCATTTTCATCGGCTGCAAAGTTGGCGTAACGCGAGTATCTGCCGTCGTTAAGGGTCAAGGCCTGGTCGTATCCCCATGAGCCGGATACGGCATCATACTTGTTGTAGTGAGTCTCCGTGATGGAACCGGAACCCCAGCGGGAGTCCCAGGAAATCCAGACGTTATTGAAGGTGTCGCAGCAGATCGAGGGCCAGTAGGAGTAGTTGCCGGTATACTCGCTTACCTGTGTGGAGACCCAGCTTCCGCTTGCATTGGTGGCAACGTAGACCTGACACGCACTGCCGGGGTCCGCGTAGGCGATATAGAGGTTGTCGTCACTATCATGGCAGATCGAGGTGCCACGTTTGTAGCGAGCGAAGTTTGTTCCGCCGATGGTCTCGTTATTCCAGGTCGCCCCGCCGTCGGTGCTCCATACATGCTTGAGAAGGTTGCCGTTGTTGTGTGCAACGGATACGTGAAGGGCGTCGTCGGACGTCACGCAGATCGAGGGGTAGTAGGCGAAGTATTCGGTAGAGGATGAACCCCCGTCCGAGTGGGGATCGAAGGCCATGATCGGGGAGGAGTAGGAGCTGGCGCCCGAATTCTTTCTCTGGTAGTATACGCTGCGGCCTTTGGCATCGCCAGTGGTTGAACTGTAGTGGTTGAACACGTTGTGCAGGTTGCCGTCGGAATCAAAGGCGATGGCAGGGCAGCAGCAATCAACGTCTACCCCGTGCTCGATTATTGAACCCCAGGAACCGTTCTTCTCGCGGGTGTAGAGATGGGAGAGGGGATGGGAATACCAGCTGATGTCCACTGTGCCGTCGTGGATGGCGATTGGGAGGGAGTTGTGGTGGCCGCCGTCGTCGGCGCCTATCATTTCGCCGTTGGATGTTTCCGCAGGGCTTCCGATTGGGAAGGTGAAGTAGCGGACGTAGTAGTTTAGGACATTGGTGTTGTCCTTATATGCGATATGGACGTTTGCGTCGTCAGCTGCGATGACCCAGCCTCCGTAAGAGGCAGTGTATGTTCCGCCGGGGTTGTTGGTGACCCTGAAGTCGCCCTGCCACTGGCCGAACAGCGGCACCGCGGCCAATGCCAGCACCCCAAGGATCAGTAGTGTCTTAGACACTATGCTTTTACACATAATACCCTCCTTGGCTTGTTTTTGAATTTTTCCAGGAATCTCGATATACACCTTCCCCTTGTTTTCTCTCTTCCTCTCCCCTGTGCTGAGCAGGTCACTCAAGCTCTCTCCTTAGCGCCCTTCTCCACCTGGACTTCAACCCGCAACCGGTTCCCCGAACCGCTATCTTAGAACTATAGACAAAGAAAGGGTTTTGTCAAGAGGTAAAGCAATTATCCGTTTTTTTATCCCAAAAACCCAAAAAATCCCCCAAAAATGACCACCTTTTGACCAGCTTTTGACCACCTTTTGACCAGCTTTTTGGTGACGAGTGCCACTCAAACCTGACGAGTTGGCGCCGCGCTTGTTTTTGTTCTCTACGGTTAGTTTCAGATAACCTCACCGCACATCTCACCTCCACCAACACCAGTTGAGTGCTCCAACCACTCAAGGGCCACATGCTTCTGAGAGAAGAACTGGGCATCCGCATACCTCCCCAGGTACTCCCTAAGTATAATACCCACCATCTTTGCCTCAGGTCGGCTACATACAAGAGCCACCCTCTCTACCCCCGCCCGGCGAAGCTGCCCGACGAGTTGGGAGCATAGCTCCTCGTCCGGAAAGGACTCGATCTCCGAGAGATCGATGACCACTTTGCGTGAGGCATGACCCTTCAGAAAGTCTTGGCAACGATCGCACAACTCGTTGACATTTGAAGCGTTACAATACCCTACGAAACGAACCCAAAGGATCTGCTTTGCCTCATCGAGCCACACACGGTGCTTCATATTCGAACCCCATGAAAGGGCCGCCCGGCGAACTCGCCAAATACAGCCGGCGTCCGATAAATCATAAACACCGGGCGGCAGCAAATCACACTAGAAGAAAAACGACCTCTTGCACATGTTCTCTCCGGAATCATGCATGTATTTTGCGTTAAACTAGCCAAAGGTCAATCGGACAGATGACCTACCCTCGCAACTAAGCAAAAAACCTTAGTGAACATTGGTGGTCAACTATGCCATGTGGGGGATGAAAGGCACCTCGATGGTTTAGTTGAACTTATCCGCTTGCAACCCGTCAAATTGAGCAGACATCATGGATAGCGGCCTAAAACTAGACGATCCCCTTGGTAACAGCATACCGGGTCAGTTCAGCCGTAGAGTGAACACCCAGCTTCTCCATGATGTGAGCCCGGTGCGTCTGAACCGTCTTAAAGCTGATCTTAAGAATCTCGGAGATCTGTCGGCTGGTATATCCGTCTGCTATAAGCTTGAGAATCTGGCGCTCCCTTGCCGTAAGCTTGGCAGGGCCATAACGAGAGGAACGAGGAGGTCCCTCCTGGAGCTGGCGACGCAGCTTCTCCGATACAGAGGGTGAAAGGAAGGTAGATCCACGGTAAACGCTGCGCAGAGCAGCTACAAGATCGGATACTACCACATCCTTGAGTATATATCCCGATACCCCCACCTTGAAGGAATCCATAATATACTCCTCATCATCATACATGGAGAGGATAAGTATGCGGGTTTCGGGAAGCTTCTCGCGGATCTTGCGGGCCACCTCCACACCGGAAAGCAGGGGCAATGCCATATCAAGAATCACCACGTCCGGCGCATACTCTATGCAAGCCTGGACGCCCTTCAGTCCATCCTCAGCCTCCCCTACCACCTCTATGTCTTTCTCCTGCTCAAGAAGGGCACGGATACCCTTGCGAACCACGGTATGATCGTCAATCAAGAGTACTCTAATCTTTTCCGCCATTACTCCTCCACAAAGAGTTTATCTGAATTACGAGGTATTTCAACCTCTATCAGCACTTGAGTCCCCTTTCCCACAGACGAATTCAACTCTATCCTGCCTCCGATCAGAGCCACGCGCTCATGTATCGAACGCAACCCCAATCCGCTGGAGGCAGAGGCAACCTTTTCTACATCGAAGCCCTTACCATCGTCCTCAACCATCACCCGAAGCTTGGGTTCAGTATACTCAAACCTGACTGTAATCTCATCAGGCTCTGCGTGCTTTAATGCGTTTGTAACCGCCTCCTGTATGACGCGGTAAAGCATGATCTCGGTATCAGGATCGGCTCGTGGGAAACCCTCATCCCCCTGAATCACAAAACTAACACCACTGCCTTCGGCTGCGGATCGGGCAAGGGCACGCACCGCAGCGGCAAGCCCAAGGTTCTCAAGCGCGGGTGGCAGCAGTTCGTAGGAGAGGTCTCTTATGAAGTTCTGTGTCTCCTTGACCAGTCCCTTGGCCTCATCCAAGCGTTCTTTCGCTCTACTCTCACGCGTCAACTCGGGAGCGGAAAGGACAAGAGAAACCCCTGTCAACTGCTGGGCAATCTCGTCATGCAGCACCCTTGCGATGCGGCGACGCTCATCCTCCTCAGCCTTAACCAGACGCAGATTGAGTTCTGAGATGCGCCGCTCCCGCTCCTGAAGATTCTCGTAAGACAAGGCAAGTTCCCTAGCCTTGCTTTCAGTAGCAAGTGCGGATGAAAGGATCTTGGAGGCGGTCCAGAGCAAACGTATATCCTCAACGTTCCACTCGCGTCTGCGCTTTACTTCGTCAAAACCGATGGCACCCCAGAAACGACCCTCTACAAAGATAGGCAAAACAAGAATGGCAAGTATTCCCTCGGCCTCGAACACCTCCCGCTCGCTGGCTGGCAGATCATCGGTAAGCCCATGGATTGCCTCTCCCGTGGAAAGGATTTTAAGCCATCGCTCGAATCCCTGATCATAGTAAACCTTGTCCATGCGGTCGTTATCGAGCTCGGAAGCCTCCTCAGAAACCCAACGATGGATGTGCTTCATAAATGGGCGGGAGTTCTCCTCCTCGTGGAAGAAAAGATATACCCGGCTGACCTCTGTGACCCTGGCCAGTCGTTCAAGGAACTCGCCAAGCGAGGAATCCGAAACCCCCTCACTTAAGAACAACGAGGATATCTCAAAAAGAACCTTCTCATACTCCATGCGCAACCGCAGAGCCCGCTCGGCCTGCTTACGTTCGGTAATGTCGCGAGCCACACCCTGCACGGCAAGGATACGTCCCTCATCGTCACGTATAAAGTTCCAACTCACCGCGAACCAATGACTACTCTCCTGGCTGTCATAAACTTTGCAGTCAATGTCGTGAATCGGTTTACCTTCACGCAGGGCCTTTGCAAACAGCGCTTGAAGCATCATAAAGTCATCCGGCGCAATCGCCTTGAGAAACGCTTTCGGCTCTCTCAGGATATCCTCAGGTTTGTACCCCATTCTTTCGATTGCAGGAGAGCCATAAAGAGGCTTACCAGAGGGGGAAAGGAGGAATATGATATCAGAGGATGTCTCCACCAGGGTCCGGTAGCGCTGCTCCGATTGGGCACGCGCCTCCTCTGCAACGCGCCGCTCCTGCTCCTCGAAGTAGCGGTCAATAACGGTACCTATCAAACGCGCAGCCGTGCGGAAAGCCTCGGTCTCACTATTACTCCATTGCCGCGCTACTCGGTACTCCTCGGCAACAATGAAGCCGTAGAAACCGTTGCGAAGACGCAAAGGGGCAAGGATCACCGAAAGCGCACCTTGGTCTCGGAATACACTGGAGTCGGCTTCCGGAAGTGAAGAAACCAAAGCAGCTATAGCCTCATCATCCTTAAGATGCTTGTGGATGTATCCAATCTTGGAATAGGAGTAATCAGTTCCAAGGAGAGTCTCGGCTCCCTGACCCAGCCACTCATGCGTCACATGCGCCCCAGGTCCCTCCTTTGGTGCTGAAGGATGCACTTCTTCTCCCTGTTTAGAGACCTCACGGTTGGTAGCAAGATACACCCTGCTTGCGTCTAAAGCATTGCCGAGAATCTCAAGACAGGCTTGGATAAATGTATCCAGGTTTTCAATCCCAATCGCCCGGTTCATTATCTGAGCGAAGGCGGTCTGGTAGATAAGGCGGAGCCGCAACTCGTCCTCTACCTTCTTAAGGTCGGTAATATCAGTTAATACACCCAAGGTGACGTAGAGTTGTCCTTCAGCATCATAGATAGGCGCAGCATTCACAAGCACCTTTCTTGGAGTCCCGTTTTTGTGGATAAGGGTTGTTTCATAACGGGAGGCCTCCCCCTTCATGCGTCGCCGGCTCTCAGAACGAATGAATTCAACCTCGTCAGATGGAACAAGCTCAAGCAAACTCCTTCCTATGAGCTCTTTCTGATCATAACCCACGAGATTTGCTATCTTCGGGTTAACAAAGAGGAACCTCTCTTCTGCATCTACAAGGCCTATACCCTCCTCGGCTGAATTGACAAGGGTTCTGTAAAGTTCCTCGCTTTCCCGCAGCGCCTCGCTGGCCCGCTTGCGTTCGGTGAACACTCCTATTTCTCCAGCAAGAGCATTTATCAACACCCTCTCTTCTTTAAGGAAAGGTCCCTCATGGGCTGCCGGTCTCTCTTGCAGGTAACATACATCTACAGACCCCACCTTTTCCCCGGAGACCCTGATGTCGGCAGATTGTTTCCAAGCCGTTTCGTTGAAGTTGTCTGTTTTAAACTCTTGCCCCTCGAAAGTGATTCTAGCACATGCTATGTCCGGATATTGCCAGGAGGGCGGAATTAAACGAACAACCCTCTGGAAGACTTCCTCTAGTGATCTGGTCGGTTCCGACATAAGTTTTAAAACCACATAGAGGCAGTTCAGCTCTTTGACTCGTTCCCCGAGATCGTACGTCCGTGTCTGCAGTTCCTCCTCTGCCCGCTTGCGCTCGGCGATATCACGGAGGAAAACAAGATCAGCCGCTCGGCCTTGATATTGGATAATCCCTGCATTAAGCTCAACGTCTATCTCCTCACCATCACGTGCAACTATTTTGGTTTCGTAGACTGAGGGCACCTGCTGGCCTGCCATACGGCGGCGGTAACGATCCAGCACACCATCGCGAAACCCCGGAGCCAGAAGGTCTTGGAACCCCATTCCAACAAGATCATCTAAGGCATATCCTCCAAGATTAGCGGCGGCTCGATTGGCAAACACAATCCTGGCGTCCTGAATAATCACGATCCCGTCAATCGCCTGCTCAACAAAGGAACGGTACTTCTCTTCGGACTCGCTCAGGCGAGAAAATAGACTGCTGTTTACTGCCGCATCGGCCACCTGGTTGGCGAAAAGACCGAACAATTCAAGATCGTGCTCTCTAAAGCCTTCTTCGCTCAGGCGAACAAGGGTCATTACCCCCCAAAGCTCTCCGTGAGCTACGAGAGGTGCAACCAAAAGACATCTAGGCGTCTCCTTGACGCCCGGTATACGTATCGCCCTATCATCGAGGTGAACGTTATTGGCAAGGATCGGCCTGCGTTCAAGCGCCGCTTTGCCGGTAATCCCTTCCCCAAGTGATATGTGATAGGCCAGTCTCTGCTCACGATCCTGGAGGATAGTGGTTGTCTTAGGTATGAGCATTTCGGTCTGTGGATCGAATCGGTAGATGGTGCAGCCGTCGGCCCCTATAAGCTCGGTAGCCCGTTCGGCTATCAGGCGGGCCACCTCCTCCTCATCAAGGGTGGCGGAAACCTGGGTGGTAACCTCAAGCAGGGTGCTTAGCTCCTGGCTGTGACGTTTAACCTTCTCCTCGGCATGCTTGCGCTCGGTGACGTCGCGGGCAACGCCAAGGATACCAATGGCCTGATCCTGTTTATCCCGCAGAAAAGCAGCCTTGGCCTCAATACAAATCGTGGAACCATCCTTACGCTTGATCTCAAACTCCAGCGTCCTCGACCGCCCCAGATCCTTTCCCGGTGTCTCCTCCACAGCCAACTCCTCCGTAAGAACCTCCGTGACCTCATCCAACGAGTTAGGTATCAGGAACTCTCCCAGTTCCAGAGCCATCGCCTCCTCAACCTCGTAACCCGTGAGGTTAGTAACCGAAGGACTCAGGTAGGTTAACTGCAGGTTCGTATCCATGGTAAAGATCACATCTGTAGCATTCTCGGCAAGAAGGCGATAACGAGCCTCGCTCTCCCTCAACGCCTCCTCAGCCAGCTTGCGCTCGGTGACGTCCTCCACCATTCCAAGACCGTAAAGTCCTCCACCGGATGGGTCTCGAACTGTCGTGGCGGTCAAAAATCCCCAGATTATCTGGCCGTCTTTACGGATATAGCGTTTTTCTGTCTGATACAGATCTTCTCTCTTATCTATCCGCCTCTCTTTAATTAAATCAAGCTCTCTCTTGATATCGTCCGGATGTGTAATCTGATCCAACGTCATACCTTGCAATTCTTCGGCGCTATAACCAAGCATCTCCTGAATAGCATGATTGGTTTGCAAAAGATTTCTATCCATATCCATTAACGCCATACCGATACCGGCACGCTCGAATATGGCACGAAAGCGAGATTCGCTCTCCCGCAACGCCTGCTCTGCCCGCTTGCGTTCGGTGATGTCCATGGCTATCTCCAGCCGGACCATGCGGCCATCAACCCATCTGATCGCGCGATCCCGTATCTCACACCAGAATCCATTAATGGTATTCTGAAACTCCCACGCATAAACACCGGTCGGTTCGCCCTCGGCGCCCAGCAGCTTGTCATTCGTACAGAAATCACAAGGTCCGCTCTGACCCTGTTGCAGAACCTGCCAACAGGTTTTGCCTTCGATATTGCCGAAATAATTACGCATCTTCTGGTTCGCAAAGAGAATCTCGTAGGTTTCCATGTCCGCGACATAAACTCCAGAATCCAGACTGTCCAACACGGTAAGGAATCTCTCATGGGACTCCCGCAGCGCCTCGGTGGCCCGCATGCGCTCGGCGCCACTAAAATCAGTGGTTTTACTCTCCACAAGCACGACCCTACTCACCCCTCCTTGAGCCTCACGTAGGGGACAGAAGGTAGTCAGCACCTCAAGCAGACGACCGTCAGCGCAACGACGCCTCAGCTTTATACCCCTCAACTCCTCCCCTGAAAATACCTGACGAATCAAGTCCTCATCGTTACTGTCCGGGGTAGCGATGAGTTCAACTATCTTACATCCTACGGCATCCTGTCTTTTGTAGCCGTAGAGGCGTTCAGCGGCCTCGTTCCAGTCGACAACCACCCCTTCCGCGTCGCATGAAAACGAGGCCAGGGGCAAGCGTTCAAAGATAGCCTCAAACAACTCTTCTGGTACTAACTTATTCACGTCGGTTCTCTCCTTAACGTTAACATAATAAGTATCCTGGGCCTTGAGTCAAGGGGAGAAGATGCTCCTTTTTCGCTACGCGAAAAAGTTCGCAGAGAAAAGACTGGCCAGCCAAGCTTGGCATGTGGTTTCTATCGGTATCGTTCCGTCGGGGTCCCCGCAAAGTTAGTCTCTAACTTTGTGGGGTGAGGACCGCTTGACTTCAGGGGGGTAATAAGGTAAAATTCAGATAAGATGCATGATTCCCGAAAACCCGGTATAGTAGCGAAGCGCTGCTTTATAGCAGCGGGTGCCCACCTTATAGGTCAAGTCGAGTTGGACGAGCTCTCCAGCGTATGGTACAACGCCGTCCTGCGAGGGGATATCAATTACATCAAGATCGGACGTGAAACAAACATCCAGGATAACTGCGTGCTGCACGTTACCCATGAACTGCCGTTGATAGTAGGAGATCGCGTTACCATAGGTCACGGTGCTATCGTTCATGGCTGCGTGATAGCCGACGACTGCCTCATCGGCATGGGAGCTATTGTATTGGACGGTGCAACGATCGGAAAGGGTTCGGTTATTGCGGCCGGTGCCGTGGTCCGCGAGCGGATGGAAGTTCCACCGCACAGTCTGGTAGTTGGGGTCCCCGGGGTCATCAAACGCACACTTGATCCGTCTACTATAGAGATGATTCGCGAGGCAGGACGTTCCTACGTAGAGCTTACCAAAGAACGCCTGGCTAACACTCTAAGATGAGTTACGTAAGAAAGGCCTTAGGGCTGTTGTTGGCCGCCGGGGTTCTTCTCTCGGCCACAGGATGCGTGTGGCTTTTTGTAAACAGGGACAAATACGAGGCCGAGGCCCTGGCAGTGTTCCAGACAGGGGAGGCGTTCTACAAGAAAGCGGACTACGAGAAGGCGATATCTTCGTTCACCGCGGTCATAAAGGGTTATCCACGCTCCGAGCTTGTAGATGACGCATACTACCTTGCCTCGCTCGCCTTTGCCAAGAAAAAGGACTGGGAGCACACTGTGGGTGCGGCCCAGCAGCTTGAGGCGGAATTCCCAGCCTCGCCGCTGATTCCTAAGGTTCAGATCGTTCTGGCGCAGGGCTATGAACACCTCGATCTTTATGTGCCCGCACTTGTAGCATACTTCGAGACCTACCTTTATTCTGAGAGCCCTGGTGAGCGAAAGAAGGCAGAATTACAGGCCAAGAACCTGTTGGGGCGTGAGCAGGACTTCAACGTGCTTACCGACCTTTATGCTAACTATAAAGACACGGACGTAGCGGAGTGGTTCCTTTTCCGATTGGGAATGCGCGCCTATGACGTAGAGAACTTTGCGGCTGCCGAGCGCTACTTTGCCGAGCTTCGAGCGCGCTTCCCGCGAAGCCCTTATATTGACAGGATAGGAGGACGAGAGATTTCAGCTGCAGCGCTCAAGGGCGAACTTGTCTGCGGGGTGCTCTTACCGCTCTCAGGAGACTTCTCGGCATACGCTCAGTCGGTAAGAGAGGGAATTGAACTTGCACACAGCCTTAAGGGAGGCGGCACGATTCATCTGGAGATATACGATACTCGCTCCGATCCAACCCAGGCCGCCAGGGGGGCAGAGGCCCTGATCCGCAAGCAAGCAAAGATCATCATAGGGCCACTGACCTCGGCAGAAGTAAACGCTGTTGCAAAGATCGCAGCCAAAGCCGGTATCGTTATGATCTCGCCTACCTCAACCGACCCAGGTCTGCTTTCGCTTTACGAGTGCCTTTTCCAGCTGAACTCCTACGCCGAGTCCGAGACCCGGGAGATCGCCCGATACGCGGCGCGGCGCGGCACAAAGAAATTCGGAATCCTTCACCCCAATACTGAGCAGGCTAAGACGCTTGCCGATGCGTTCGCAACCACGGTGCGATCCGAGGGTGGCGAGGTTATCTACTCTCTCCCCCTGAGCGACACCGTGGTAGAAATGAGGCAGACTTTTCTCAATGTCCGTCACCAGGGCGCCCAGGCTCTTTTCTTGCCCTTTGACCGTCAACAGCTGCTTTCGGTAGTTCCACAAGTGGTATACTATAGAATGAAGGTACGCATCCTGGGCCTGGATGACTTTGCGGATATGGAGATTCTTCGCCGCGGCGGGGCACCCTTTGAGGGGGCGTGGTTTGCCGCATCTGGAGGGCATCTTGCAAATCCTATACCGTTCGAGACGTTCTTTGCTCACTACACCAGACGCTACAACAAAGAGCCTGACTGGGCCGCAACCCTTGGATACGATGCCTACAACTTCATCTACGAGGCCCTCAGTCAGGGTAAGGATCTCTCCCTGTGCCAGGCGCTCCGAGGACTTGAGAACCGCCGGGGGGTACTGGGACGCCTCCTATTCCTTACCAATCCCAGCGAGCCCTCGGTGCGTATCTACACAATTCACTCCAACGAAGTGAAGGAGATTAAATGAAAAAAAGGAGAAGGAAGGAGATAGTGGGCGCGCCCCAGACGCCCCGCTTTCAGCTTATTAACTGGGTGCTGCTGGCCGCAGCGATTATCCTGATAGCATTAGGTTTCTACAGCCTTTCGCGCGGCTCCATCACCCTTGCCCCAATCCTTCTCGTTGCAGGCTACTGTGTAGTGGTGCCGCTGGCTCTGCTCCTGCGAGTAAAACCCAAAGAAAAAGATCATGCCTGAGCGCTGTGTAGCCGACGCGGTCGAAATAAACCGGATGATCATCCGCATCGCTACTCAGATAATCGAACGCAACAAAGGGGTCGAGAATCTTGCGCTTGTGGGTATCGTTCGGCGAGGAGACGCGCTGGCTCGACGCCTGGCCGCCGAACTTAAGCACCTGGAGGGACTCGATGTCCCTGTGGGAGCAATAGATATAACCCTTTACCGGGACGATCTTCAGCTTGCAGCTGAGATGCCCATAGTCCAGGCGACATCAATACCTTTCGATGTAACGGGCAAGATTATCGTGCTCGTAGACGACGTGCTCTACACCGGGCGCACGGTAAGGGCGGCCTTAACCGAGCTCCTTGACTTTGGAAGACCCAAAATAGTCCAGCTGGCTGTATTGGTCGATCGCATCCACCGGGAGCTACCAATAGGAGGGGATTTCATCGGCCGCAAGATACCCGCTTCAACGAATGAGATAGTAGACGTATTCCTTAAAGAAACCGATGGACGAGAGGGCATATTTATTAAGAAAAAAGAACCAGAGGAGGGATAGAAGTGACCTGGACTCACAAGAACCTGTTGGGTCTTGAGGGATTATCCAGGGAAGAGATAACCTTCATACTCGACACCGCAGAGCGATTCCACGAGGTGCTGGACAGACCCATTCCTCTGGTGCCGGCCCTGCGCGGAAAGACCATCCTGAATATGTTCTACGAGGCCTCAACCCGAACCGCCACCTCGTTCGCCATGGCAGCAAAGAGGCTCTCTGCCGACGTGGTCGGGTTCAGCAAGGCCGCATCGAGCGTGAGTAAGGGCGAGACCCTTCTGGATACGGTTCGCACCATCGAGTCCATGCGGGTAGACGGGGTGGTGATACGTCACTCCTGTCCTGGTGCTGCCCGCTTTATCGCCCAAAGGATCGACGCCTTCGTGGTAAACGCAGGTGACGGTGCGCACGAGCATCCCACCCAGGGGCTTCTGGATCTCTTCGCTGTCCGCAAAAGGTTGGGGAGTTTCGAGGACAGACATCTGGTAATCGTAGGCGATATTACTCACAGCCGGGTGGCACACTCAGCCATCTACGGCTTCTCCACACTGGGTGCTGAGATCACGGTGTGTGGGCCAGCGACCCTTATACCACCTCATTTTAAGAAGGCCTTCCCTGACGTAGAGACCGAGACCGATTTCGACAAGGCTCTTGTGGATGCGGACATGATAATGATGCTTCGCTTACAGCTTGAGCGCCAAGGCAAGGGGCTCTTTCCTTCGATAAGGGAGTACCGCAAGCTCTACTGCCTGACCGCAGAGCGCATGAAGAAGGCGAAACCCGATGTGGTGGCTATGCATCCGGGACCGATTAACAGAGGGATAGAGATAGAACCGGCTGTAGCCGACGGTCCGAACTCGGTGGTATTGGCTCAGGTGCGCGCCGGTGTGGCGGTACGCATGGCGGTCCTTTACATACTTGCAGGAGGTGAGCTTGAGCACTAGATTTCTCATACGCGGCGGATACGTCTTCTTCCCTGAAGAGGAGTCCCTGCGAAGGGCGGATGTTGAGATCGCGGAGGGCCGCATCAAAAGGATTGCAGAGACGCTCCCTGCCGAGGCCGACATCCGGATAATCGAGGCGCAGGATAAACTCCTGTCCCCGGGTTTGATAGACCTGCACGCTCATCTGCGCGAGCCTGGACGTGAGGATACCGAGACCTTAGAGTCCGGAGCCTGGGCCGCGCTTGCCGGAGGATTCACCACAATATGCGCGATGCCGAACACCCAGCCTCCCATGGATACAAGGGAGCAGGCGGCTTTTATCAGCAAGCGCTCGGATGAGCTCGGTCTTGCGCGCATACTACCCGTCGGCGCCGCAACCAAGGGCCGTGCCGGTGAGGAGATTGCCGAATACGCGCTCCTTAAGGAAGCGGGTGTCGTGGCGGTAACAGACGACGGCGACTGGATTTATTCATCCGAAGTAATGCGCTGCGCGCTTGAGTACGCAGGGATGCTTGGCCTCGTGGTTATTACCCACGCGGAGGAGCCGAGCCTGTGCGAAGAGGGGATAATGAACGAAAGCACGGTCTCGGCAAAGCTTGGACTTAAGGTGAGACCTGCGGTGGCGGAAGAAGCCGCGATCCAGCGCGACATAGCGCTTGCCTCATGCACCGGCTCCCACCTGCACGTAGCACATATCACCACCACTCGCGGAGTGGAGCTGGTGCGCCAGGCACGAGTCAAGGGGATAAAGGTTACGGCAGAAGCCACACCTCACCACCTGCTCCTCACGGACGAGGCGCTTTTAAGCTTCGATGCCAACTACAAGGTCTACCCGCCCTTGAGGACGGAGGAGGACAGGAAGGCGCTCCTTGAGGCTCTCAAGGACGGAACCATCCAGGCAATAGCCACCGATCACGCCCCTCACGCGATAGAAGAGAAGGAACAAGAACTTGACCTCGCACCCGCAGGGATGATTGGTTTGCAGACCGCCCTATCGGTACTCTGGGAAGGGTTGGTTGAGCCAGAGGTCATCAAACCCGAACTCCTCTTGCGGCTTCTTACCACAGGGCCTGCGTCGGTCATAGGTGAGAAGGTCGAATTAAAGGAAGAAAGCCCGGCGAATCTCATGGTCTTTGATCCTGCCGCGCGCTGGACGTTCGATGCTCAAAACAACCGCTCGCTGTCGCAAAACTCGCCGTGGTTCGGCAAAAAGCTCAAAGGCAAGATCGAGCACGTCTTCCTGGGAGAGCGCCACTTTAGCTTCTGATTAGAGCCCCTCTTAGCGTATCAAAATCAGTTTCAGGGTTGAAGAAGCCGGTGATAGTTTGACAAAATACACCCCTGGGGATAAAGCCTGACCTTTAGCATCCGTTCCATCCCAATGGATGGTTTGATTGTCACTGATCGTTAGATCCCTAATCACGCGTCCGCTTGCGTCGTAGATTACTATTCCCCTGACAATATTGGAGTGTGATACGCTGAAGGTAAACTCACCCCCCACGCTTTTATCTATAGTGAGGGAAGGGAGGTGGTGTGTTACGGGTGTTACGGGTTCTTTTACACCCACGACGGTAGCGTAGGAGGCCCAGATGCTGTAGTCCCACTCGTCTTCACCCTCTCGATTTGACGACCACACACACCAGATACGTCCCTCGCCGTCAACCGCAATATCAGGGTATTGATCAACTGCCGGATGGGTATCCACCGGTGCAGGTTCGCTCCAACCCTCCCCTGTATTTACCGAGTAGTAGATGTCGCCGTATTTATCGTTATCCTCCAACGCCTGTCGCCACACCGCCCACGCGTTACCGTATGCATCCACCGCTATCTTGCCACAAGGAAACCAATCATTGTAAAAAGCTCCTGCTACGGCAACCGTCTCTGGTGATGTCCACGCATCACCGTTCCAGTAGCTTGCCTTGATGAGGTAGTCTGTATGGAGTCCGCCGTCTTGCTGGTTCCATAATGCCCATACGCCGCCCTTGCGGTCGGGCGTTAACTTCAAACGAACCAACCATTTTGACTCGGCTATCGAGCTCACCTCGCTCCAATTTCCATTATCGTAGTATCTAGTTTCAAAGACCATTTTCCCACCCTGACTTTGGGACCATCCGAACCATACTCGACCATACGCATCGGTTGTGATAGAATTAAGGACATGATCTCCTTCCTCCAAAGTGTCGGTAACCGGTTGCGGTTCCTGCCATACGCCGTTCTGATAACGGTTATACGCTCCCTTAAAGAAACCCCACCACTCTGTGGACCACGCTGCCCATACACCGTTAGTGCTGTCGGCGGTGATCTTTGAACCAAAGTTACACGAAGAATAGGTAAGTACGTACTCCTTCTCGCTCCAGCTTTCTCCATCCCAGCGGATATAGTAAATTTGCCAATCATTATCGTTAAGCAGCCAAAGCGTATCACCCTTGTCAAAACATCCCCTATCCATTCCACTGATTCCGCCGATCCCCCCTTCAGTCATTTTTTGCCAACCAGTTTCACCATTTTGAAACCTCAATACCCAAGGTAAGGCAAGGGCCCAGGCAACTCCACTATTGTCAATTATAACAGCCGGATCCTCATTATGAGTATTGAACGGTACGAGACTTTCCGGTTCAGACCACACGTTTCCGAACGCCAGGCCATAAAGAGACAAGACGCTAAGTACAAAACACTGCAGCTTCATGCCAACCTCCAAAGGGGGCGGAATATCACCGCCCCCTTTAGTATAGTCTGTTTAACTACCTTAGCAAGACGATTCTCTCGCTCGCGTTGAACTCATCGGAGTGCAACCGTACGAAGTAGACGCCTGCGGGCATTGCAAGCCTTTGTTGTCGCGTCCGTTCCAGATAACCTCGTAGTGTCCGGGGGATTTGTTATCCGAGACCAGTATCTTAACTTCACGACCCGTCACGTCGAAGATGCTTAGCTCAATGTGCTGAGTTTCCGTAGAACCAACCTTTCCAGCCACTGAATAGGAGATTGTTGTTGAAGGACCGTCAGGTCTCGGCTATCTCCTCACCCTTTATGCGTTTTACCTTCTTCCAACTGCGGGTCTCGAGACCGCAGATAAGGTTGAAGGTTGCGGCTATCACCAGCGGGAACCAGTGAAACATGTAGAGCATCGTGATGCAGGTGCGACCAAGTATCTGCCAGATAGAGTACCGGCGCTCACGCACATATGCCGATATCAACTTGATTAGAATGAATATGGAAGCCGCTCCCATAACGACGGCAAGGCTCCCCAACCGCAGGTATCCAAGTGTAAATATCCAGACCACCTGGGTCAGGAGATCGAACAGCACGTATATGGGCAGAGCGAACTCGGTTAAGAACATCACCATATCAAAGCGCTGACGCGGATGAAGCGGCCCCTTAAGCAGCCGAGGCAGATACACAAGATACCGCAGCATGCTGCCTTCAAGCCAGCGCAGCCGCTGCCTGGAAAAGCTCTTGAAATCCGGTGCGGCCTGCTCCCATACGGCCGTCTCGGGAACAAAGCGTATCCTGTACCCCCCAAGAAGCATCTTGGTTGAAAGATCAAGATCCTCGGTAAGGGTATGGTTGCTCCAGCCGCCTACAGCTTCAAGTGCCGAGCGTTTTATAAACGAGCCGTTGCCCTTGAACTCCACAGCCCCGCCCACCGAGTCGCGCCCAAGCTGAATGCTTATATCAATCTTGTACTCATCCGCCTGCAGCAGGCACAAAAGGTTGGTCTCAGGATTGGCTATCCGCTTAGCAACCTGTACCCCGCCTATCTGTTTTGGAGCCAGGTAGCCTACCGCACGGGCGATGAGATCAGGGGGAAAGTGGGCGTCCGCATCAAGAACGAGCAAAACCTCGCCCTTTGTGAAGGGAAGGCATTCATTCAAGGCCGCGGCCTTGCCCGCAAAAGCGTCACGCTTGCGGGAAAGAACCTCCAGCTCAGGGTAACATTTCTTTAAGCCCTCTATGACTTGTGGGGTATTGTCAGTAGAACGATCGTCGATCACCCAAACCTCGTAGTTCCGTGCCCCCTTCTCATGATAGCGAAGCTTGAACGCCTGCTTGATGCTCTCGGTAATGACCTCCTCCTCGTTATGAGCCGGGATAAGCACCGAAACAAAGGGACGATAGGTTGCCTCAGGCGGCTTGCGTTCGGCGCCCTTGCCTATCATCAAAGCCGAGTAGCCTATAAGTAGAATGAAGAAAAGCCCGGTTCCTACAAAAAACCACGGCCCTAACTTAATAAACATCTGCAGACCTGCAAGGGCGGCCACAAAGATGAAAAGGATCAACCTTCGGTTAAATGGAATCCGTGCTATCATGTTTGTTAGTTTATCAGTCCTCAGGCAAATTGTCAAGGAAGTCCAGCCGCCTCATCTCTTCAATGCCTTTTTGAGGCGTGAGTTATCCTTCTCAGCGGTTGAGGGAGCCTCCTTAGCCGCAGCAATTCGAAGGGCCAGGTCTTGCCTGAGGATGATAAGGATGACGATAACGGCGAAAACCCCGGAAAGAATACCGATCCTGAAGTACCAGGAGAACGAGGTGGTGGAAAAGAACCGCACTGCAAGAAAACCAAGCAAGCAGACGAGCAGAAACAGCAAGCCGTCTATAGCCCAAAGAATCGCTCGAGACGGCGGTTTTTTGTCTGAATACCGTCGATAATAACCGCTGCGGCGTTTTACGACGTGGACAGCGAGAAGTATCAGGAAAACGAGCCAGAGAGCTCCAACTGTTATCGCAAGCCAGGGCCCAAGACTGGCCTCGATCAGAGGAGTGATACCAGACATTCTCAAAGATACCACTTTCTGCTGAACTGTCAAGTAAAAATCTTGACAAGTAAAGCTGTTCAAATAAAATAGGCACGGATTACTGGAAGGATGAAAGGAGAATCATGAAGGTTCTGGTTACCGGGGCGGATAAATTTCTGGGTTCGCACCTTGTGGATCGTCTGGTGGCAGAGAACGAGGACGTGGTAGCACTCGATCCGACCGGAGGACGAGGATTCATAACCACCAAAGCCCGTGTATATCGCCACGATTATCGCTCGGAAAACCTGCAAAAACTCTTCGAGAAGGAGCGAGTGGACGTTGTTTGCCACTTCGCCTACGAGCACTCTCTGGTAAACAGCTTTGAACGCCCCCTTCAAAACGCAGACCATATCATTTATGCTCTGATCCTTCTTGAGCTATGCAAGCAATACCAGGTGAAACGGGTGATCTACGGTTCTTCCACAGCGGTCTACGGGAACCCCCAGTATCTACCGTGTGACGAGGAGCACCCTACTCATCCGGTCTCGCCGGTGGGGGTCACCCAGCGAACGGTCGAAAACTACCTATACTCCTACTGGGTTAACTTCGGGCTTGATCATGCTATTCTGCGGACGGCAAACGTCTACGGCCCTCGTCAAAGCTTAGGGCCCGAAGGCCGAATTATCTCTATTCTCATCGGCCAAATGCTGCAGGGAAAGCAGGTTATCATCAACGGCGATGGTTGGCAGGAACGTGACTTTGTCTTCTTCTCCGACGTAATAGACGCGGCAATTGCGGCGATAAGACTCCCTGAGCGAAAAACCAAGCGCGCCGCATCCGTTGACTTCATCTACAACCTGGGGACCGGTGAGGGCGTCGCAATCAACCGGATCTTCGCTATGCTCAAGGAACGCATCCCTTACGAACTCAAACCAGTTCGCGGACCCCAACTCCCATGTGAGGTATTCGAGATGCGCCTTGATGCCCATCACGCCGGGACCTCGCTGGGATTCAAACCCAAGGTAGGGCTTGAGGAGGGGATTGACCGCACCCTGCTCTGGTTCAAAAAGGAACTGAACGTCTAGCATCCGCCTCACTTACCAGGCAAGGAGGACGTGAAGGGGATTATTCCTCTTCGTTACCGGAAGGCGAGAAGTCCCTCCTGCACCCCAGGACGTGCCAGTGAAAACTCCCGGGGCTGGCTTGTTCCTCATCCCTTAGATCAATTATCTTAACATCCCGCAAGAGCGCCACCACATCGGCGGCATCACAGTAGTGAGTGAGCAGCCCATTCAGGCTGAGGCTAGCAGGTTCAACCTCCCTCCCCTTGCCGTAGTCGGCATGCCTCGTGGAGATAAGGGTTATGTAAAAGAAACCCTCCTCACGGAGCAGGGCAAGAAGTGAGTCAAGTGAACGCTTCAGCCCTTCGCGATCGGAGTGGTAGAGGGTGTTGAATGCAAGAACAAAGTCAAAAGGCTTTCTGGGAACTGGCAACTCGTTAAGGGGCCCCTCGATCAACCTGGCTCGAAGCCCTTTATCCTCAAGCGTTTTTCTAAGTCCGGTGAGTGCCTCGCGGGATGGCTCGAGGACCGTGACTTCAAATCCCTCGCTGAGCAGAAGAGAGACAACCTCAACCTCCCCCACACCCACTTGAAGAACCCTACGGACAGACCTTGCTCGCAGGAAAGGCAAAAGAACGCTTACGCGTCGCAGGGCATAGGATTCAGCCATTACTTCTCCCTCTCATGGTATCTATCCGAAAGGATTTCCCTAGTCTCTTCGGCGGATACGGCCACGCCGGCTTGCGTTAATGGTAGCTCCGCCGCCTCCACCCCATACGAAGATAACGCCAAGTAAGAACCCGAAGTCGTACCAGCCGCCGTTGTTGAAGCACTCATACATATTGACGTTCTTGGAGAACAGGGAGATGATGAAGGTTATGACTGAGATTATCCCATGCCACAGCCCGGCCCAGAAACCGGCAGGATTCGCCGTATTCCAACGAGTAGGATCTCCTGCCGCACACCCCAGAAAAACCAACGCAAACAAAACCAAGAAGACAGGTAGATAGTTCCAACTAAATCTCTTCATTAGCTCCTCCTGCCTGAACTATACGCAAACGAAACGATTAGTCAAGGGTATCACCCCTCCCCGCCTCACCCCCTACCTTCCAACTCCCCTGCACCTCCTTCCCCACACCCTCGTCCCTTCCATTGATTCTCACCTCACTCCTCTCGATTCTGACTATCTCCTCTCCCCTGTTTTTAGAGAGCAATTATCATGCCAAGTAGACCGTCATCCAAACAACGTGTATACGAGGATTCCGGAACCCGGATCCATAAGGGAATCAAGGATTCTTAAGGATAAAGATAATCCTGTTTCACAACCGGTAAAATCACGTGATGCAACCAACAGCTTTTTGACCACCTATGAATTTGCCAATCCATCGTTGACATAACCCTTTTCCCGGATAGAGTCAAGGTGTGCAGGAGATCGTAATCAAACAACTTACCCCGGCCGATTACGAGAAGATAGTCGAGCTTTGGGAACGCGCCGGGCTTGTGGTTAAAACTAAAGGACGCGATTCTCGAGAAGCTCTAACCAGACAGATGAAGCAGAACCCAAAGTTCTTTCTGGGTGCCGAGGTTGAAAGCCAACTGGTAGGCGTAATCATAGCCTCAAGTGACGGCAAAAAGGGGCACCTTAACCGAATCGCGGTCCAGGCTCGCTACCGGGGCCAGGGCATCGCCCAGAGACTCACTCTTGCCGCAGAGGATGCTCTGAGGCAGGAGGGAATAAAGGTCATCACCTTGCTCGTCGAGCGCGATAACATCCCCAGCATCCAGTTGGCCCACAAGTTTGGCTACGTTTAGCACCCGGACATAATCTACTTTTCCAAAATGGACTCGGAAGAGGATTAACCAGTTCATGGAAAATCGCAACATCTTGCCGAGATATTACGTCTAAGATATAGACAATCCGACTCAATCGTGTACTTAGAGAGTTTGATCATTGAGGGCCGGTGTAAGCACCGGCCTTTTTATAAAGATTGCAATATAGACGCCTGGGATACACTCTGGACCAAAGGAAATACCTAAGGTGTGTTACGGGCAAGAGTGTGTGTTACGGGAACCCAGGATCTCGTTTGACTTTGGACGGTAGCCGTTTGCGAATGCCGCGGCATCCATCTGTGCTTTGCCCTCCGGCTTCACCTTCAGAACCTCAAGGAATCCTGATCCACACTGAACCACAAGTTTTCCGCTTTCAAGTATCATGCTTCCCGGGACTCCCGCACCCTCCTCATCGGCTATACGCGAGTGAACGATCTCAAGGCGCTTGCCTCTGAAAAAGGTATACGCCAGGGGTTCAGGCGAAAGCGCACGAACCAGGTTGTGTATCTTTCCTACCGGACGAGACCAGTCAATAAGTCGCTCTTCCTTGCGGATCTTGGGCGCCTTTGTAATACCCTCGCTGGATTGAGGAGATGGTTTAAGCGTACCATCAAGAAGCCCTTCGATTGTCTTCTCCACCAGGTAGCCAGCTGCACGGCTCACGTGCTCGGCAAGGTCCCCGTAGGTATCATCAGGTTCTATCGGAAGGGGTTCGGAGAGAAGGATGCCGCCTGTGTCAACACGCTCGCTCATCTGGATGATCGTGATGCCGGTTTCTTCCTCCCCTTCCATGATAGCACGCTGCAGGGGAGCGGCACCTCGATAGGCGGGGAGTAGGGATGGATGGACGTTAATCGCCCAGCGCGGGATAGCAAGAAGTTTCCCTGAGAGTATCTGACCGTAGGCGAAGAGTACGAAGGCGTCAGGTTTATGTGATGCGCACCATTTTATAGATTCGGGGGAGTTAACATCAAGGGGCTGGTATACCTCAACTCCTATCTCTAAAGCGGCCTGTTTGATCGCCGAGGGTTTAGGTCTCCTGCCGCGTCCAGCCCGCCGATCAGGGGCGGTTACCACCCCTGCCACCTGGCCTAACGAGACACACCGCCGCAAAAGGGGTATACCTATCGCGGCGGTGCCGAAGTAAAGAATCCTCAGGTTACTTCTTCTGTGAGACAACGGATTTGTCGATCTCCAATTCCGTCTTATCGGCGGTCTTGACAATGAAGCTTTCCTCCTTCACCCTGGTGATGGTTCCGATTACGCCGCCGTTAGTGACGATACGATCCCCCCGGTTCAACGACTTAAGCATCTCCTGGTGTTTCTTCTGCCGTCTGCGCTGTGGCAGAATCATAACGAGGTAGAATACAACGAGTATACCCAGGAGTATAACCCACGTAATCCATGCCGGGCGTTTCTGCTTGGGTGGGGGTTGTTGTTGCTCCACTGCAGGCTGCTCTTCTGCCTCTTCTGCCTGAACCTCGGCTTCGCCGGTCTGGGCTGGCTGCACCACCTCGGTGGCTTGCTTTTCTGGCTGTCCAGGCTCCGCCGTGGGTGGGGCCTGACCGAGAAGCAAGAACAATAACGCAACTTTGCAAATCATCTGTCCTCCAATTTCGGTTTGATTACTAATTCTACACAAACACGCCCCCCTGTCAAATGCAGAATCTCGGCATCGAGCGTGTTCTGACCAACGACCCAGGCATAGGCGTGGCTCGGCATGTTGATGCGGGTTATGAGATAGCGAAGAAGGTGGCTAAGAAGCACTGGGTAAAGATTCCGATGAAATAGTGATTTCCCCTTCCCTGGTGGAAGGTGAGTAAGGGGAAGGGGATTCACCTCCTCCGACCTCTGCTCCGCAGAGGCCACCTCCTCCATCAAGGAGGAGGAGACTGGAATGTAAGGGTGGCGTTTGCGGAGTACCGAAGGGCGACGGTAACGGAGCTATCTCATATATCTGACGCACAGCAATTAGAGAGGGTTTTTAATCCCCCTCATTTCGGATAGGTGGGTGATCAACGGATTGATGTATATCCCCGGATACAGCCACATATGAGATTACTCACTGCGTTCGTCCTTCGGTGCTACGTCCTGCTCTCTACGGTCGCAGTCCTCGCAACGACAGCTTGTTCCTCTGTGGTTTAGTGACTGTTGACACCGACAGCTAGCCATTTATAATTCAGTCTAACCGGGGGCGTAGCTCAGCCGGGAGAGCACCTGCTTTGCAAGCAGGAAGTCGGCGGTTCGAGTCCGCTCGCCTCCATTTTTTACCCCACGCAGATACGTCGTATCTGCGTGGGGACCCCGATTATGCACCCCGCACGATCGCTACGCGCTCGTGCGGGGACCCCGATTAAAATGCTCCTTTTTGCCTCTGGCAAAAAGATCGGAAGTAATAAATCGAAAAGTCAACCCTTTAGGTTGGCTTTCATTATCTCCTCTGCGATCTTTTTACCCTCTAGGGTAAAAAGGAGCATGTTAACAAGGTATGGCCGATCTTCGGATCGGCCTTTTTTACCCCTTGACAACTATCCAGGTTCACCTATAATTAGTCCAGGCTAACTTTTTTAGAGGAGTCTAACATGACAGCCTTGACTGAAGGCCTGCAGGACTATATTGAGGCGATACTCTTGTGTTCTGCCGAGCACAAGTTCGTTCGAACCAAGCATCTGGCTGAAAAGCTCGGTGTAAAGAGCCCCAGCGTAAATGCTGCGGTAAAGGAACTTGCTCGGCTCGGATTTGTTGAACACGAGTCTTACGGGTACATTGAACTCACCGCCGAGGGTCGCAGACAAGCCGAATGCATCTACTCAAGACATAAGATCCTCTACCGCTTCTTTGCCAAGACCTTGAGCTTGCCCAACGACCTGGCAGAGGACACCGCTTGCGGTATTGAGCATCATCTTGACGAGCTGACACTTAAGAAGATAACCAAGCTTCTGGATTTTCTGGAACAAAAGATGAAGCAATCCGAGGAGTTCACGAGTGAACTCAGGAAGACGCTTGACAATGAGTGAGAAATTACTGACCGATCTTTCCATAAACGAAGAGGCTGAGATCGTGGAGATAAGGGGCGGACGGGGTATGCAGGCGCGGTTGAGGGCCCTGGGATTATCTGAAGGGCAGCATGTGAAGAAGCTATCCCATGTGGGGCTGGGCGGGCCGGTAGTCATCCTCGTGAACCGCGCGCAGGTGGCGATTGGCCGGGGTATGGCTCGCAGGATTATAGTGAGGAGTAACGATGGCTAAGGCGAACAAGGATTCCTCAAAACCTACCAGGAAGCGAAAGCACGTAGCCTCAGACATTCTTCTTGTGGGACAGCCCAACGTTGGCAAGAGCGTTTTGTTCTCGCGCATGACCGGCATCCGCACCATCGCCTCCAACTATCCAGGCACCACGGTAGGCTACACCTCAGGCAGGATGCGGTTTGCCAACGATATTTATGACGTAGTGGATGCTCCGGGCACCTACTCGCTTGAGCCTTTAGACGACGCGGCAAAGGTGGCCGTTGATCTCATTGACGAAGCTAGGCGGATCATCAACGTAGTAGACGCGACCCACCTGGAGCGGCATCTCACCCTCACCCTTGAGCTTATCGCCCAGGGAAAACCGATGGTTGTTGCTCTAAACATGAGCGACGAGGCGCGGCACAAGGGAATCGAGATAGATGTCAGCAGACTGGCAAAGAGGCTGGGTGTACCGGTTATCCCGACGGTGGCCCGTACCGGCGAGGGAGTGAAAAGATTGATCCTGGCTACACTTTCACTAGATCTGAAGAAAATAGGGAGGGAGGAGGGCGGCCATCCAGGGCACCATCCTCACATTGCCCATCATCCTGTCGGAAACCACACAAGGGGGCATAAGCATATACCGGAGAAGAAGGCGTGGACAAAAGTAGGAGAGATTGTGGATGAGGTGCAAATTCTGCATCATCATCATCACACCTTCGGCCAGTGGTTTGAGGAGGCAAGCGTACATCCGGTCTGGGGCGGATTGGTTGCAATACTGGTTTTAGCCGTCTCCTTCATCCTCATCCGGATTATCGGCGAGTTCCTGATCGGAGGGGGGATTGGGATCGTAGGAAATCCATGGGTCGAGCTCCCCTTCGGCACCGAGAAACTGTTCGAGGTTGCGTGGAAGCCTGTGATGATGAAGCTTTCCGGGTTATTGGGTGAGGGAAGCTTTCTGCACAATCTATTTATCGGCCAGCTCATCGGCGGCCAGATAGACTTCATGCAGTCCTTCGGGATATTGACTTCCGGTCTGTTTATTCCTCTTGGAGCGGTGCTCCCCTACATCGTAAGCTTCTACTTCGTACTGGGGATATTGGAGGATACAGGTTATCTGCCCAGGCTGGCGGTGTTTTTGGATAACATCATGCACCGGCTTGGACTGCACGGGTATGCAATAATACCAACGCTTCTGGGTCTGGGCTGCAACGTGCCCGGGGTGATGGCGACAAGGATTCTGGAGACAAAGCGGCAGCGCTTCATCACAGCTACGTTGATATCCATAGCCGTGCCGTGTGCGGCGCTTCAGGCGATGATTATCGGCCTTGTGGGCGAGCGCGGGTTATGGCCGGTGGCCCTGATCTACGGCATCCTTTTTGTGGTGTGGATTCTGATCGGGGTGATCCTGCGGTTCACCTCAAAAGGGTTCCGGCCAGAGCTTCTCATTGAGATCCCCCCTTACCGGGCACCTTCCTGGCGTGCTCTGGGCTCCAAGCTGTGGATGCGCATCACCGGTTTTTTAAAGGAAGCCTTGCCGGTTGTTTTGGGAGCAGTGGTTGTTGTTAACCTTCTCTATCAGTTCAACGTGTTCCGCTACATAGCCAGAGCCGCAGCACCTGTGGTGAGTTTCCTCTGGGGCCTGCCCAAGGAGGCCATCGCGCCCTTGCTGGTAGGGATATTAAGGAAAGACGTGGCTATCGGCATGTTCGCACCATTGAATCTGACAATCAAGCAGTTGGTGATCGGAAGCGTGGTTTTATCCATGTTCTTCCCCTGCATCGCGACCTTCGTTATCATGTTCCGTGAGCTGGGCCTAAAGGACGCGTTGAAATCTATAGGCATCATGTTTATTGCCGTGATCATTGTAGGTACGGCCATAAACTTCCTCTGGCCGGGATGACGCAGCAAAAACCTAGGTTAGTATGTGTCAGTTGCCCAACTACCCACAAAGATAGCTTGACACGTGCGGCTGACGGCTCTATAATGTTCCATGACTGAATTGGTGATGGATGACCCTTTTGGCTTCCACAAAAGCCTTGAGGAGGGTGTGTTCAAGCTGGAGGAGGTGGGAAAGTTGTATGGGGAAGATGAAACTAGTTATTTAGATGGTAAGGAATTCCAATTTGAACTTGTGGTTCGACTGAAAGGAAACATTGGGGGGCGAATAGTTTTATCTCCCGTTGATCCATCCTCCAATATAGATGACATAGAGAACGAGATTAACCAAATCAGAAGCACAAAGCAGGATGGTATATCTGCGTTTACATGGAAATTGGTTGGAGAATTAAAAGGCGAACCGATAGTAGTGAAAACCATATATATATCCTCTGAGGAGAAGAGTTATCTGCCGTCTCCTAATTATAAGTTGATTTGTGGGTTCTTTGAGTTTGAGTGGGGAGAGGATAAAGGGAAATATGAATCTTGTTTGACTTGGGTTCCCAATGTGGAATTCGGAGGGTGTGCAGGCACTACCTATCAAGAAGGTAACATCTCTAAGAGTCGTTTGGATCACTGTCAACTATCTTATCCATCCTTGCTTGGAGGATTGGAAGTCGAGATGCGTCAGCTTCGTAACTATAAGAAGATTTTAAATCACTTGATGTTGAATGGCGGATCGGCGGTTACCTCTATTTGCAACTTTGAATCCTCATCACCAGCTTCGATAAAGGATTTCTTAGAAATTATAAAGAGATTTTTTCGCCTAGTTTCTTTTGCTTCCGGGAAGTCTATTCTTCCTTTGGCCTATCATTTTAAGGGTGAGACTGAGATTCTTATCTTAAAACCTCTCAACAGAGTCAGCTACACCAAAACACTAACATGGTGCGATTACGATGATACCCCCCATTTTTTAGCAGAAGCGCTACAGGAACTTCTGCCTCATTACTTTTCGCTTGATGTGAAGCTACGAGATTTACTTGAGCTTGCATTTTACTTCTACATAAACCTGAAGACGATAAGTCACTTCAGTACGGATATTATTCTTCTGGCAACGATCTATGAAAGTTACACATGTTCGGATTTTTTTCTACCTAGTAGCTTAAGAGAGGGTAAGAATTTACAGGAAAAAATCAAAGAACTATTACTTCGTGAGGATATGTCTTGCGAAAATGATCTTCTGAAGGTTTTCATTGTTTTGAGAAATGCAATCATACATAGCCCTCATAAGCTAGTTAATCTTATAAATTCAGATGCTAAGCGTTCAATTCGATACATGCTTCGACAAGCTGAAATACTGACCTTGAAATGTCTGAATTACACTGGTCAATTCCGTGATACATGGCTAGTGGTTAAAGACCCATCTAAAACGTATCCTGTCTTTAGATTTGGCACAATCCTGAAGCGGCTGAAGAAAGAGAAAGAAGCTGCGGAATCAAATTAGGATATACCTCAGCACACCCTCGCCTGCACCACCGCTTGGTGGTGGGTGTCAGGTCGACCCGAAAACTTAAAATGAGGTCAACTTGAAAAACAAAGGTCTCGTAACCTTCCTGATCACGCTTGCCGCGTTCGGAGCAACCTACATGCTGCTTGTATTCACATCACGGTGGAGCAACGCGGCCTACAGCGTCGCAAGAATTTAAGAACCGGTGTAAGGTGTGTCTTATTGACACGTTAACTTATCGCAAGTATAATTACCCATGCTCAAGCGCGTCATGACCTTCCTGAGACAAAGAGTTACAATACTTGTTGACTTTCGTATCAGGTTGAAACCAATTCGTCTCATTGCTCCCAAGTGGATATTGTTGGTCATCTGTCTTATTATGGTGTCCTTCATTGGCACTGGTGGACGCTCGATTTTCTGCTGTGTGGGAAATCAAATCGTTTCCTGTAAGTTAATCCGACTGGAACAAAAGAATCAAGAGCTGCTGGGAAAGTATACGGAACTTGAAGAGGATGCGGATTCCCTTGGAGAGTTGCTGGCGCTTATGGAAAGCCACGATATTCAACTCCGCATGTATAAGAATATGGAGATATGGCCTGAAGATATCCGCCAGCTTGGTGTCGGTGGTCCTGCAGTAGAAACTCCGGAGATGATCGAACTGCGAGAGATGGGTAGTTCACATTACCATGGAGTTGCAGAGATCAAGAAATCCATAGATGCGCTTCTTCGCAAGGCGCTCTACCAGCAGGAAAGCTTTGTCGAGATCGAAAAAAAGCTCACCAAAGACGAATACATGCTTGACCATACCCCTTCAATTACACCTACTGAAGGGCATCTGACCAGCGGTTTCGGTTACAGAATAGATCCCTTTCTCCACTGCATCAAGATGCACACCGGAGTTGACATATCCAACAAGCCGGGGACTCCAATCCTGGCCAGTGCCGACGGTGTAGTCTCCTTCACCGGCTACCTGTCAGGGTACGGTCTTACCGTAAAGATAGATCACGGGAATGAGATTGAGACCCTGTACGGACATCTTTCCGAATTCTACGTCAAGGAAGGGCAAAGCGTGCTGCGTGGAGAAGCAATAGGTGCTATGGGTAATACCGGACGCTCCACCGGCCCGCATCTGCACTACGAAGTAAGGGTTGCCGGTAGGCCAATCAACCCCAAAGGTTACTTCCTCGACGAAGTTCGTAGGGGCCAACCTTAAGGTTGGCCCGTTCATAATATTCTTCGTTATCATGTTCCGGGAGCTGGGCGGCAAGGACGCATTGAAATCCATCGGCATCATGCTGGCCGCGGTGATAGTAGTGGGCGCGGCCATAAACCTCCTCTGGCCGTAAGTATATTGGAGATCCCCCGCCCTTTTCAACATACCCCTCACCACCTGGTAACGATCTCCTGGCGCACAGACTATAATTGACAAGAATCAATTTTGGACTAAAATTAATATATCTTGGCATGGCGGCTTCTGAAAGAGAAGTTGCGAAAAACAATGGCTTCGTTGAACCAGCCGCAGAGGAACTGTTTTTGCCGTTGTTTTACTGTTGGTTCCTTCGCCATGCCAAGATGTAGCCCCTACCTGCTGCAACGACACACGGGGTCCCCGCACAACGGCGAAGCCGGTGTGTGGGGTAAAGCGGCACGGTCGTTGCACTCCATAAACATTGCTTGACACACAGAAAGGCGCGACTAGGATTAAGGGATGACTGAAAGGCAGGTAAACGAGTTAAAAGAGCTATTCGGAGAGAGGTTTTCAACGCTTCCAGAAACCCTTGATCGCTACTCACGCGACGAAACCAGCAACCTTGAGGCTAAGCCGGAGGCGGTTCTTTTTGCCGAGGAGACAGATGATGCTGCACGACTCCTCAAATACTGCACTGATAACAAGATTCCGGTGACACCGCGGGGCATGGGAACCGGGGTATCGGGTGGGGCATTGCCGATCGAAGGCGGGGTGCTTCTAACCCTGGAACGGATGAATAAGATACTGGAGATAGATGTTCCCAACCGCATGGTTGTTGTCCAGCCCGGGGTAATAACCGGAGAGCTGCACAAGGCGGTGGAGGCAGAAGGGCTTTTCTACCCTCCCGATCCGGCGTCGCTTGAAAGCTGTTCTGTAGGCGGCAACGTGATAGAGGGAGCGGGCGGGCCCAGGGCAGTGAAATACGGAACGACCAGGGACTACGTTACCGGTCTTGAGGTTGTTCTACCCACAGGGGATGTGTTACGACTCGGCGGAAAGCTTCGCAAGAACGTTACCGGGTACAACCTGATTGGTCTCATGATTGCCTCCGAGGGTACCCTGGGGGTGGTAACCGAGATCACGCTGAGACTCCTGCCACTTCCCAAAGTAAGAACCGACCTCCTCGTCCCGTTCAAGAGTTTTGAACAGGTTACACGCACCATCAACGAGATCCACAGAACCGGCATTATCCCGGCAGTGATCGAGTTCATGGAGCGGCGCGCCTTGGAGATAGTGGAGGCGTATCTTGACTCCAAGCTGCCCGTGCCTGGCGCAGGTGCCTATCTAATGATCGGACTTGACGGCCAGGATGCCGAGTCGGTGGAGCGCGACTACGAAAAGGTAGGCGAGATTTGCCTTGAAAACGGTGCGGTGGACGTGTTCGTGGCCGAAGGTTCGGATATGAAGCAGAGATTATGGAAGACCAGACGGTCTCTGCATGACGCGCTGCACGATCTCTCACCCCAGATGGAGCGTGAGGACGTGGTGGTGCCGGTGGCCAGGATTGAGGATTTATTGAAAGGGGTGGACGGGATCAGGAACGGGACAAAAGTAGAGGTGGTGGCGTTCGGACACGCGGGTGACGGCAACGTGCATGTTAATCTCCTGCGCGGCAAGCTGGATGAGGAGAGGTGGAACACCGAACGAGAGCAAGTGTTAGCAGAGCTCTTTGATTTGGTCGTTTCACTCGGCGGCACCCTCTCCGGGGAGCATGGGATAGGGGTGGTGAAGAAGGAGTTCATGCCACTGGTTACCAGCGATGCGGAACGCAAGCTTTACAAACGGCTGAAACAAGCGTTTGATCCTGCGGGAATTCTAAATCCGGGAAAAATAATATAAGAAGCCAACCTTTGGTTGGCTTACATGTTGGTTCTTGCAATCCTTTGCGCGTAGCGCAAAGGGAGCATTTAAACACCCCACACATCTGCTACGCATCTGTGCGGGGACCCCGAATATGCTCCTTTTCTCCTGCGGAGAAAAGATCGCAGGGATAAAATTTAAAGTGCACCGACCACATTGTTGCATTCTCTTTTTGTCGCTTTCTCATAAAGTAAGCATTTCCTGAAAATCTACATTAAGAATCAAAAGATGCACCCTTAAAGTTTTGTGAAACCTGCCAGCTTCCTGACCCTCCTATTCTGCGATCTTTTTGCGCTCTGCGCAAAAAGGAGCAAATATTTGGGGTCCCCACAAAAACGTGAAACGTTTTTGTGGGGTATTAAAATCCCGGCTTAAGGCCGGGATTTTAAGTGGGTATCTCACTGCCTTTCGGCAAACCCACCCATACTGAACGTATTGATTATAGGAGCAAGGCAGACGTCGTCAAGTGAAAATCTGTTGTCGGGAAGTCAGGTCACTCAGAAAGCAGGTCTTTATCGATCTCCTTCTCCTGCTTGCGTTTGCGCTTGTAGGAAGGTTTTTCTTCTTTCTTCTCTGACCAGCGTATGTTCTTTGGAGGCCGGGGATGCCTGGGTTTCTGCTTTATAACCTTCTTTTCAACCGTCTTCTTTTTTCTCGGCACAACCCACCTGATGAAGTTTAAGGCAATTCTATCTCGCCCTTGAACACCACAGCCGTCTCACCGCCCAGCATCACGTTGGTGGGTGTTGACGTGCTAGACTCAAAGCTGACGCGAAGCATTCCGCCGGGGAAGTTGAGCCCTATTGGCGGTTGTATCCCTTTAAGTCGGTGCAGAATGGTAGCCACGGCCACCGCGCCTGTGCCGCATGCTAAGGTCTCTCGCTCCACCCCGCGCTCGTAGGTGCGCACCGAGATTGAGTTATCCGGATGGATCTGGACGAAATCGGCGTTTGTTCCGGCAGGTATGAATTTCGGATGATTGCGGATCGAACGGCCGACTCCATCTACGTCGAAAGAGGCAAGGTTTTCGACAAGAACTACGACGTGAGGAACACCGGCGTCAACGAAGTGAAGCGGGAAGTCGAACTCATGCAACGTCAGGTTGAGTTTTATATCCTTGGGATCGGGCAGGGAGACGCTCGGTTTGCCGTCAACGACCAGTCCCTTGTGAACGCCCGCGTCGGATACGAACCTCATCTTCCGAGGTGCCATACCTTCCTTCCACATGTAGAGCACCAGCGCACGGGCCCCGTTCCCGCAGAAGGAGGCTCTGGAGCCGTCTGCGTTGAAGTAGACCATGCGGAAGTCGTGCTCAGGATCTCTGAGAACCAGAAGCAGACCGTCAGCACCTATGCCCTTGCGGCGATCGCACAGGATTGGTGCCAGTTTGGCAAATTCTTCATCGGACAGTTCAGGATACTTGACGACTACAAAGTCATTTCCTGCACCGTGCACCTTGGTGAATGGAAGCTTCATATATAAATGATACTTGTCTGCCTGGAGGTGTCAATATAATAAAGGTGTGGAACAGCCTCTCCAGGCTGTTCATAAATAAGCACAGGCCGACAATTGTCACCCCCACCTTTATCCTCCCCCATCAATGGGGAGGAAACTATAAGGTTGATCTCTAGATCGACCTTCAAATATCCTGCATGCGATCTTTTTAGCCTTTGGCTAAAAATGAGCAAATCCAGATCGCCACGTCGCCTTCGGCGGCTCGCGATGACATTCATTTTGTGGAGTGCAACAACCGCGTTGTTGCGTTTATAATTATGCAATGACACGGTCATTGCACTCCAAAAGATCCCAAGATTAAAAGGAAGGTCAACCTGACGCGAAGCGCGCAGGCAAAGGCTGCGAACGTCGACCCATACGAATTTCACCGATTTCAATATTCTTCCCTTGATGGGGGACGAACAATAAACCCTCCCAAAAGGTAGGGGCACGCTGTGCCGTACCCTTACTGATCTTTGTGGAACAGCCTCTCCAGGCTGTTCATAAATAAGCACAGGCCGACAATTGTCACCCCTACCTTTATCCTCCCCCATCAATGGGGAGGAATTATGAGGGATGTCGAATCCACAAAGGAATCCCCCTCCCTTGATGGGACAGTGTGCCCCTTGAGTGCCTGGTGCACTCATATGGTAGGGGGTAGGGGAAGGGTGAAATTATGCCTTGACTATTTTCTCGCGGCCTTGCTTTACGTCGGCCGTCGCGTTGCGGGTATCGATCACAAGCTTCGCGTGGGCAACCACCTTGGCGTAGTCCAGGCTGTCGTGGTCGGTGGCGATTAATACGACGTCGTATTTGGCGATATTCTCAGCGCTCAAAGGCACGCTCTCCTTGTCGAACTTGTAACGACGTGTAGGCGGAATCTTGGGGATATAGGGATCGTGGTAATCGACCACCGCACCCTTCTCCTCAAGAAGTTCAATGAGACGCAACGCTGGCGACTCGCGCATATCGTCAACGTTCTTCTTGTACGCCATGCCCAGAATAAGCACCTCCGAGCCGTTCAACGCCTTCTTGTGGTCGTTGAGCGCCTCCATTATCTTGCCTACCACCCAGCGTGGCATGGATGTGTTGATCTCACCGGCAAGCTCGATGAACCGGGTGGGCATCTCAAACTCCTGCGCCTTGTAGGTGAGATAGAATGGATCGATTGGGATGCAGTGACCACCCAGACCAGGACCGGGGTAGAACGGCATGAACCCGAACGGTTTTGTGGATGCGGCACGGATAACCTCCCACACGTCTATCCCCATGGCGTCGAGGATCACCTTCAGCTCGTTTACGAGCGCGATGTTAACGCTGCGGAACGCATTCTCGAATATCTTGGTGGCCTCGGCCGCCTCGGCTGAGGAGACCGGCACCGTTTGATCAATTACCGCATCGTAGATGGCCTTGGCCAGCCCAAGGCTCCGCTTGGAGTTGGCACCCACCACCTTGGGGATGTTCTTGGTGTTGTATTTAGGGTTATTGGGGTCTTCGCGCTCAGGAGAATAGGCGAGGTAGAAATCGGTGTGGGCGACAAGACCGGAGCGCTCCTCCAATACTGGCCGCATTATCTCCTCGGTGGTGCCGGGGAACGAGGATGATTCAAGTACAACAAGCTGCCCTTTTTTAAGATAGGGGCCGATCTGTTCTGCAGTACCGGTTACGAACGAGAGGTCGGGCTGAAGGTGATCGTCAAGCGGTGTGGGGACGCAGACAAGCAAAGTATCAGACTCGGGGATGCGACTGAAGTCGGCAGTTCCCTCAAGAAGACCTTTCTTAACCGCATCCTTGATTCTAGCCGAGGGGATGTGTTTTATGTAGGTCTTCCCTGCGTTAAGCGCCTCGGCTTTGGCCTCGTCTATGTCATAGCCAATCACGCGGAAACCCTCCTCGGCGAACGTCAACGCCAAAGGAAGCCCCACGTATCCCATCCCCACCACACCAACAACCGCCTTGCGCTCGGCTATCCGCCCAAGTGTAAGCATGCCCACTCCTTTTTTGACGCTAGGCGTAAGCTTAGTCGAACCTCGGCTAAAGTCAAGCTAACCGCAGATTTCTATAAGGATTTTAATTCAAGTAATCCGTGTAATCTGCGAAATCTGCGGTTTAAATCCTTGACTTCGGGAACTTATTCTCTAGAATTCACGAAACAAGGAGGCTTGCGTGAAGCGTGTCGCATGTTTGATATTGACGGGTGTGGCTTTGATGATGGCCGCGCAGGACCCCATTGACGAGGTTTTAGCCAAAGGAGGATTAACGAGAGAAGATGTCCACTTCGATAGAGCACTAATGGATTTCTACGGCGGCGGGCCTTACCGATTGAAGATATTTGATTTATTGGTTAATCGTCCGTTGGATATTCCTTACTACAACCATCTGTTCGTGCACCAGCTCTTTGAAGGCGGCGACAGATTGGCCAAGGGTGTGTTCTTTGCATCTCTGAGGACGGACGCCCCGGTCCGCAGAGGCCTTATCGAGCACCCTTACACCTCACTGAAAGAGGAATTAGACGAGGAGGAGGATAAGTTCTTCTACGCGTTTGATCAGCTCAAGGAGGTGGCTGGCAACCAGGATGTGCTGTATGACTTTGAGCTTCCCCCGATGTCACCCGAAGTTGAAGAAGCATTGGCGACAATCCTTTTAGCCTCAGCTCAAGCGATCGAGATGCGGGACCTGGCATTCCGCTATCTCTCTGAAGAGGAGCAGGAAAGGTTATGGGATAAAGCTTTGGGATACGTTGGTGACGACACCACCATCACCATCGAAGATGTTTATTTCGTTGAGGAAGCGATCGGCAAGGTGGAGTTCTCGCTTCTCTACGCAGGTCTTGAGGATTTAGCCATGGTTCTTGATACCCTGATGCCGTTTATAGATTCTGTCAGGGATGACCTTCCTCGCTTCGAGATCGAGACGCCTTACGGGACGGCAAAGATCGCAGGAGAAAGCGATGACAAATATGATGGAGACTATCTGCTTCTTATCGAGACCGGAGGGGATGAGTATTACGAAAGAGCCGGTGCCAATCCCGATTTCCGCCATCCGGTGAGCATCGTGATCGATCTGGATGGAAATGACAGCTACGTTAACGAATCATATGATCCTGCGATCGCCGCAGGCGTGCTGGGTGCAGGGATTCTTATAGACTGGCGCGGCGACGATGTCTACGAGTCCAACGGTCCAGGTCAGGGCGGCGGCCTGTTCGGTCTGGGTCTTCTTTACGACCGCGAGGGTAGCGATCATTACGCGGGCTTCGTCAACTGTCAGGGTGCAGGGGTGTTCGGTGCAGGGATTCTGGTGGACGTGGCAGGAAACGACACCTACCGCGGTTTCCGCGGCATTCAGGGCTACGGTTTCACCAAGGGATGCGGACTGCTCCTCGATCTTGCCGGAGATGACCAATACGTGGCACGTAACGACTCTGTGCCCTTCCCCTCGCCGCAGTCTGCCGAGCACAATGCCGCGATGGCCCAGGGGTTCGGGTTCGGTAAGCGCGCCGACTTCACCGACGGCCGCTCCCTGGCAGGTGGCGTCGGAGTTCTGGCCGACGCTTCGGGCAACGATACCTACGAGGCCGGGGTGTTCGCCCAGGGAGCGGGCTACTGGTACGGGGTAGGGATGCTCACCGATAAAGAAGGGGATGATAACTACTCCGGCGTTTGGTACGTTCAGGGCTCGGGCGCTCACTTCGCGGTGGGTATCCTCAACGACGTGCGAGGCAACGACACCTACTCGGCCTTCAAGAACATGGCCCAGGGCGCAGGCCACGATTTCACGGTAGGATACCTGATTGAAGATAGTGGTGATGATACGTACAACGCCCCCAACCTGTCTTTGGGCGGCGGCAACGCCTCAGGCATCGGCATCTTCTGGGATAGAGAAGGTGATGATGTCTATAACGTGACCGCGGCGACCACCCTGGGGCTGGCCAACATAGGCAAGCGCGGCGGGATGCGCGACCGCCTGATCTGTGCAGGAATATTCCTTGATACCGGCGGGGGCAAGGACACCTATCCTCGTGACAAGCCTGCCAACAACAACAAGACCTGGTTCCAGCCCGGACTCAATACCAAGGAACCCTTGGATACTGAGATAGGAGTCGGTCTTGACCGTTAAACCTCTGTGGATTTTCCTTATACTGATAGTTCTTACCGGGTGCATGCCCAGGGGGATGAAAGAAACCATGACCGTCCGGCAGCTTCAGGCATTGAAGGGCGACTCTACCCTTGCCCTTGGTCATTACTGGGAGGCTTTAGATTTCTACCGTCACGCGTGGATGCTTTCGGAGACCGACGAGGAACGCGCCGAGATCGGAGTAAAGCTCTACCGCGTCTTCTACGAAGGTAGAGAGTGGGACAGCTGCGTAGTCCAGGCCGAGGCGTTACGTGGAACGCCTTGGTTCGACTCCCTGTCCTACAAGGGCCTTGTCTACTGGCGGGCAGGTTACTTTACCGAGATACTTGGAATCACAGACGCCTCTCCCCTGCTTCGTGCCGAGGCCGCGACAAGGCTGGGGCTTGAAGATTCGGCAGGGGTACTTTACGCTGAGGCTGAAAGACTGTTTGGTGAGGTGGCACGAGGCCGCCGGGCAGAGGTTTACGCTGAGATAGGCAAAAAGGACAGCGCCGTAGTGCTTTTGAAAAAATTGAAGTACCCATCCAATCCACAGAAAAGGCTGCTTGTCGAGCTCCTCTTTGAGCAAAAGGCCTGGCGCGATCTCCCTGCAGCGATAGCAAGGCTTCCAAAGGAATCGGAAAGGCTGACCGCTCTGGTTCGACTCTATGGTGAGGTGGGTGACGCTAAAAAGAAACGCAGGACCCAGATGCAGCTTATCCGCACCGCACCTTGGTCTTCTGCCGCAAGAGAGGCAGCTAAGGAGATCACCCCTGCAGATGCCGAAGAGACCTTTGCCGTAGCCAGGGCCTACGTGGGGATTGATCGAGAAAGGGCGCTTGCCCTCTTTGAAGAGGCCGAGGCCAAAGCCAAGGGATATTCACGAAAGGCCTGCCAGTGGGAGCGGGCACAACTTCTCTACCGTCTCACGAGATACGAGGAGGCGTACGAGCTTTTGAAGAACATGCGATCAGACGAGGCCAAGTTTCTTCTGGCAAAGGTGGAGTCTAAAATGGGCAGGGACGCCGAGGCGTTAAAGGTGCTTGCCGATCTTAGGGAGAATGCAAAAACACGTAAGAATCGGCAGGAGGCATGGGAACGAATGGCAACCCTACTGCAGGAGCAAGATAAGAACCTCGAGGCGGCCGAGCTGGCAGCCGAAGGGGCGCGGGCGCTTTCAGATGAGGGGTTAGGCCACCGCGCCCTGGTGCTCTGGCTTGCGGAAGGGGATACCACCAAGGCATGCTCGGCTCTGGCCGGAGGAGTCCCGCTTGATTCAGACATCTCACTTTTCTTCCGCATCTGGCTTGCCCCTGATTCGGCAGCCGCCCTCCTCTCCCGGCTTGATGCGAATGACCCCTTCTCGTATTACTCCCTGACCGCGCGAGGAAAACTGGATCACACCCCACCTCTTGAAGACTGGTTCATCGAGCTTGGCGACACCATCCGCGTAATCTCGCCCCGGGACTCGGCAGTCGAGAATCAGGCCTGGATTTTGGCTGAAGCAGGATTCATGAGCCAGGCCTCAAGCAAACTCAGGGGAATAAAGAACCCGCCGATGCCGGTGATGCTTGACTGGGCCGAGCGTTTCTCAGAGCTGGGCGCAGATAACATCGCGATAGATTGGATCGAAAGGCTGCTACTTGAGGCCCGCAGGCGCGGCGTCTATACACGACCGATTGAGGTGCTGAGGCTGCAGTATCCAACGGTCTATCTGTTTCAGATCCAAAGTCAGATAGACGATCCCGTTACCTTCCTTGCCCTGACCCGGCAGGAGAGCTGGTTCAATCCACGTGCAAAATCACCTGCCAATGCGTATGGGCTCTGCCAATTGCTCTACTCTACAGCTAGAGGTATGGATACAACGGTGGCCGTGGATTCATTGTACGAGACACATGTTAGCATCAGGTTGGGTGCCGAGTTCCTTCGCAGGATGCAGGCCAGGTTCAATGGCCGTAACGTGACCTACATCGCGGCCTACAACGCAGGGCCCGGAGCGGTGAACCGTTGGCTGGAGTATCTGCCACAAGACGACGCCCTGTTCGTTGAGCTCATACCCTACGACGAGACCCAACGCTACGTAAAGCAGGTGCTTAGAGGGAAGATCATCTACCGCTCCCTCCTGTCCGCAGAGAATCAACAATAAGATTTGCGGCGGTCTGTGGATCGCCGCAAATCTTCGGGGTGATTTTTATTCGTTGCTATCTTGACCGTCCCCCTCTCCCATGGTCCTCTCTTATCTCATCTATAAATCTTCGGATTCCCCGCTCAAACTCCACCTCGAAGATAACGAATCTCGCTTGCTGTTCTACCGAGAGCACGGATAGCATCTCGTCCCTTAATTCCCTCATCTGTTTATGGTGTTCTGCTTCTCTTTTCTTCAGGCGATCCATTATTTGGCTGAGTTTGGACTCACTTGGGTTTCGTTTGGCAAGCTCCTCTTTGAGCAGTTTGAAGTCGGCGGCCTGTGCTTTGCGATGGCTCAAGACCAGGGAGTCTCGTTGGCTCAACTTAGGCAGCAATGCAGCGACCTGTTCATCACTCAGATTCAATCCCTCACGCATACGCATTATACGCATGGTCCGGATCATCTCCAGCGCCCTTTCCGAGGTTGGTGCCATTGCGGCCCTGGCTTTCTCGAATTCGGCCCTCTTTTCCTCCAGTGCGGCTCTGGCTTCCTCTAGTGCGGGCCTTGCTTCCTCCATTGCGACCCTGGCCTCCTCCATGGTTGTTCGCATCCTCTCCAGCTCCTTTTCTGAATCTGCCGCACCATCACTTGTCTGAGCCGTGACAACGACGACAGCCAAAGCCATCAGTATAAATAAACGTCTCATCCGTTAACTCCTTTCCAGGCCCTCGGTCATCTCCTCAAGCAAGGAGATCAAAGCGGCCTTCTCCTCTTCGTTTAACTCATCAATCTCGGTGTAGATATCTGTAGGGAAAGCCTCCTCATAACTCTCCAGACCTTGCATCAACTCCTCATCCTCAGAGATAAGCAGTAAGGCAAGCTCCAGCCCCTCATCGGCAGAAAGGCTGTCTCCTTCAACCACCACCCATCCCTCCTGCGGAGCAACCGGACGTTTCAGGACGGCGTCCCCTCCAAAGATGATCGCAAGGAGCACCGCTGCGGCTGCCACCGGCACCCAGACCCAGCGCCACCAGGGGACGCGACGAGGGGCAGAGGTCTGCCATTCGATACCGGTAAATCGAGGCGGCGCATCTGCGGAGGTTAGTGCCAAGGCTGCCTTGATTGTCTCAAGCTCCTTACGACACCCATAACACTTCTCAAGATGTTCCTCCAACTCCGAGCGTTCAGAGGCATTCAGTTGCCCATCAAGGTAGGCGACCAGTTTATCACGAAATAGGTCTGCATTCATTTTTTATCCCCTTGAGGGACAAAACCCTTCAGGCTCTTGCGAAGCTTTGTCACCGCATGATGGTAGCTTGCCTTGACCGCACCCTCGGAGATTCCGAGTATCTCGGCAATCTCCGCGTGGGAATGCTCCTCTTCGTATCTCATATGGAAGATGGCGCGCTGGCGGGGCGGAAGCTGGTCTGTAGCACGTGCCACCGCGACCTCGAGTTCCTTTTGACGTGTAGCATACGAGGGAGTTAAAATGCTTGGCATCCGTTCCAGATCAAGGTCAGCCTCGCGCATCCTTGAACCCCTGCGTAAACGGTTAAGGATGTGGTTTAAGGCAATCCGGTAGAGCCAGGTGGAGAAGCGGGCCTCACCGCGAAAACGCTTAAGAGATCGGTAGGCCTTCACGAACGCCTCCTGGACCGCATCATCGGCGTCGGCACGGTTGTGAAGCATCCTCCAGGCAAGGGCAAACAGTTTGCCTTCATAACGCCGCACGAGTATCTCAAAAAGGTCCGCTTTACCCTTCTTGACTCGCTCGATAACCTCATGATCTTGCATCTCCTCATCACCCTTTTGACACGGGAGAGGCGAAAAGGTTTAATCGGTGTGGCACGGCTAATGATAGAAACTCCTTGAATGCTGTCAAGTCCATACCGGCTGACTAATGGAATCCAGGTAGGAGTTGACAAAGGATATTCTGCGATTATCCTTTCCTATCATGCAGGTCATTCTTGGTTTGCTTTTGTTGGGCCAACTCTTTGAGCCGGTAGACGCCTTCGGCGGAGGGGAATGCTACGGTGTGGCCTGCGTGGACCTGGACCGTGACGGCGCATATGATGTAATAATTGCATCAAACCAGGGCATAGGCTACTACCGCAACCTTGGTGATATGACGTTCGAGCAGCGCAGGGAGCTTCACCCTGATCCACCGGTCCCGGCCAGGGCGGTCCTGGCAGGGGATCTGGATAACGACTCGGACATTGATCTTTTCGTTGCTACAACCGGGCAGGATTTTCTCCTCATAAATCAAGGTGATGATATCACTTTTCAGGAGATCACAGTCTACTTCCCGGTGGAGTCCAGCCGTGCCGCTGCCCTGGTGGATTTCGATGCGGACGGGAATCTTGATCTGTTCGTGGCCGCTGCCACTTCAAGGCTTTACCACAATGAGGGGGATGCATCCTTTGTTGTGGTCGACAGCTTCCCGGCAGGCTTCGCCGTCTCATGGGCGGACTACGACTCCTCGGGCTGGGCGGACTTTGCCTTAGCCTCGCTGGATAGGTTAAGTTTCTATCGCCGTTCACTCACCGGCGAATTCGTTCGGGATACGACGATTCAAGTCACGGCACCGCGCGGCTTGTGCTGGTTTGATTGGGGTAATGACGGAAGACTGGAGCTGGCGGTGGCCGATTCGGCCGGGGTGAACATCCTGATTAAACCCGATTCCGCATTCGCGATCCATGCTATCGGAACGGAGACAGAACCCAGCGTTGCGGTGGCCGCAGGTGATTTTGACGGAAAGCCAGGGGTGGACCTCTTATTTATCAATTACGGCATCGAGGACCGCATCTATGAAGGTCCTGATTTCATCTCTCAACCGGAAGATACGATCTCTTGCGGCACAAAAGAGGCCCGCTCGGTGGCTCTGGGCGATCTGGACACACTGAATGGGATGGACGCTGTGGTGGTCGGTGTGGGTGGCAACGCCATTTACAAGAGCCTTGTATCAAGAACCAACAAACTGATCGTTAACCTGGTGGGACGAAGGGATGTGGTGGATGGACTTTCAAACACCATCGCGGCAGGAACGCTTCTGAGGCTCTATGAAGGTGACACGATCAGGGGTTTCTGGGAGATAGCTGCAGGCTCAGGACATGCCGGCCAGGATGCGCCGCAAAAAAGCTTCCCCTTACCTGATACTACCGGTTATCTCTTGAAGATAGAATGGCCGCGATCAGGGGTTGTGGATTCAATCCATCTCGATACTTTCACCCTGCCAGTGCTAATAGACGCCTACGAGGATATAACCCCTCCCCTGCCCCCGTCCAACCTTAAGTGCACCTCACACGACACCCTTGTGTGGAGCAACGACAATCAGGTTGAATTTGAGTGGAAAGCAGGCAATGACCCTCACGGAAGCGGCCTGGCAGGCTACAGTACCCTATGGAGCAAGGACACTCTTGCATACCCTGACAATGAAGTGGAAACCTCTGATACTTTCATGACCGTTAGTACGGATCTCGAAGGTGACTCCTGCTTCTTCTTTCTCTCCTCGGTGGACTCGGTAGGCAACGTCTCCACCCCGGTGCGGTACGCACCATTGAAGCTGGATTTTCATCCGCCGGACAGTATCGAGCTGATACATCCTTCTGTCTACTCGTATGTGAACGACACCTTTGTAAGGTACGAGTGGAGTGCTGGGGTTGATACGCTTTCAGGGATAGCCTCCTACAGCATGGAGGTTTCGAATCGTCATGACTTCCTGGGCCAAAAAGCGGACAGCCTGCTTGATACCCAGGATACCTTTTACCAATCCGCCGCCAACCTTGGGGAGATGTGGCATTACTGGCGGCTAACAGTGAAAGATACAGCAGGGAACACCGATACCATACCGTCCCAGCAAAACGATACGTTAGGGATACCCTTCAAGGTTGACGTAACCGCTCCCAGGGTGGTTAAAGTGGTCCCTAGGGATGGTGAGATCGGCATAGCGACGAATATTACCATCCGTGTCGAGTTCAGCGAACCAATGTTGCCTAGCTCGGCCGAGGATGAATCCAATTATCTGATCGAGCAAGATGCGCCCCTTCTATTTGAAGTTGAACAACATAATCCATATACCTACCGTCTTAACCCCATCCAACTTCTAGACCCTAATACCGAGACATTCGTGACGGTTCATCAATCTGTAACCGACCTCGCAGGTAATGGGCTTGCTGCCCCCTATTCCTGGAGTTTCAGAACAGGTAAAGCGCCTGATCTTAAAGGGCCGGTGATTGACCTTGTAGTTATCGACCCCAACCCGACCGGTGGACATAGGATAGTAAAGATCCAGGCACGAGCTACGGATGAGGATAACGGCGGAGGCGTGCCGATAAGGTGCGTTTTCTTCATTGATGATTCCCCTGATACGAATGAAATGGAACTCGCTGACGGAACCTATAACTCCCCGGTGGAACTCTATACCTTCGATCTTGACGTTGATACCTTTGAAAAAGATAGTTCCTACCTTTTGTCCTTTAGGGCTATGGATGGTTCCGACAACTGGGGACGTATAAAAAATGATGATACATTGTATGTAACCGATGATGTTGACCCACCTGAATTGAATCTTGCTGTCCTAAGCGATACAACCGACCTTCACACCGGGGACACCCTTTCCCTTGAGGTTACCTCAAACGAACCGCTTCGCAGTCTTGCGGTGGCCTTCTCCCAGATTACAGAACAGGACTCTTTCTATAGTCAACTATCCGTTTCCATTCCGGATGACTCTATGTTCTTTAGGGTAGACGTTCATCTTTCCGGTTTCCCAGCAGGACGTATCGATGGCGCGGCAACCGGCAGGGACAAAGGCGGAAACTTAGGAACCACCACCTTTGGTTTTCCTCTTCTCTCAGGTGATCTTTTACCCCAAGAGAAGGCCTTCGCCGCCCCCAACCCGGCTTCCAGCCAAGTGGGTATCTACTTTACGCCCGGGGAGAACGTGGAGGCAAGCCTGCGGGTATTTACCATAGATGGGCAGGAGGTGTGGACTCCTGATCCAATTGAGATTGCTCCGGGCGGAGAACGTTCAGTATTCACCACCGACGTATCCCAGTGGCCTGTGGGTCTTTACATCTTCGTGCTTCAGGCAACCAATGATCAAGGACAAAAAGCAAAAGTCAAGAAGGTGTTCGCGGTGGTGAGATGAGGCTTTTTCTTCTTCTAATGGCGGGCGTTCCTTCGCAGGGTGTGCGCGAGTTCCTTATCCCCACCTCACCCATATCAGCACTCTATGGGGAGGCATTGGTAGCTTCTCACGAGTGTGGTGCGTTTTTTGCCAACCCGGCACTCGCTGTCAGGGAGCCTTACCCTTGCGTCCACCTTGCACATACCGAGTGGTTTGCATCAACGCGCAGGGAGCGCGTTGATTTTCTCTTACCCAAAACCTGGGGCACGCTGGGGATTGGCGCGAGCGGCTTTCATGTGTGGGATCTTGAGCATAGGGATGATCCTGACGACGATCCGGAGACCTTTTCGGCATACAATACAGACCTTGTGATCAGGTATGCGCGAGGTATAGGAAGATTCGCTCTGGGTGCTGAAGCAGGGGTATTTCTACAACGCATCTATGAATACTCAGCAGCAGGGTTTCATGGATCGCTCGGTGCAAGCTTTAACAAGAAGCCATTTTCTGTTGGACTTTCCATAATCAATTTGGGTCCGTCTGTAAAGCTCTCAACCGAAGCCACGCCACTGCCAAGTAGGGTCCAACTGGGCGCCGCGTGGAACCCTTCGCTACCTTTAAACATCCAGACCGGCCTGTCCTACGCCTTTGACGGATCGTTTAACGCATCGGCAGGGATAGGTGGAGTATTATTTAAGATCCTTCACCTACACGCTGGCGGCGGATACGGCACGCGTCCACGTATAGGGGCCGGTGCCTCACTTGAGTTCAAACATCTCCAGATTGCCTACTGTGCCGTGTTGAGACCGGGAATCGGTCTATCCCACCACATTGGGGTAAACCTAATTTTCCCTCCCAGGCAGCGTGAAGACCCTCTTATGATTGCCATGATACAAACCTCCCAGACGTTCGTGGAGAATGGGAAACGCGACATGCTGAATCGGGATTACCAACACGCCTTACAGCAGTTTGATCTTGCTCTGGTGTGGTATCCTGACAACCCCGAGGCCCAGGCCGGTTACAACGAGGCACTGGCAAAAGAACGGGAGCTACAGGTCAGCCTGCATCTTGATGCAGCCCGTGCCTACCGTGAGACGGAAGGGTATCTGGATGCACTGCGTGAGTACGAGTTCGTGCTTTCTTTAGCCCCTGACAATGCGCTTGCACTCTCCGGAAGGACCGACATGCAGCTTGAAATGGAACAGATACCTATACTTGCAAGGGGGCAACTTCCCGAAGATGCAGTTAGACTATTCGAGGCAGGTGTGGAAGCCTTTCACAACGATCGTTTCAAGGAGGCGCTCGCCTATTGGCAGGAGATCAAGGAGCGCTTCACATACATTGAGGAGATCGATCCCTTCCTGGATCTGGCCGCAGAACGCCGCGATGAGAAGATAGACAGCCTTCTGCTCGACTCCTACGCCGCACGTGAAGGGGGTGCGTTGCGCCAGGCTCTGGAGTTGGTGGAGCAGGTGCTGAAGATCGATCCCACAGAGAGAAGAGCCCATACCCATCGTGAGGAACTCACAAGTCTCATCCACAGAAGGACCTCAGATCTGCTCGTAGAAGCAATCGAGCACTTCGATTCAAGACGCTATGAGCTCGCGGCAGAAACCTTCAATAGGATCCTTGCCTTGGAACCCGCCAATCCCATAGCCCAACGCTACCTTAACCGCTTGCAAAAGGAAGAAAGGCTCAAACACAAGGATCTTGGCCAGCTTAACGTAAGCGCTACCAATGCCTACACTTCGGGGGACTACGAGACAGCCATCCGTATATGGGAACAGATACTTGCCGTAGACTCCACCTTTGCCAATGTTCAGCGAAACCTTGAACGCGCCAGGCGGAAAAAAAACATGCTTCGATCCCCTTGACCTGGCTAAAAATCCGCTTAGACTCACGAGTAAAATCATAGAGACTGAGAGGTGAAAGATGAAAAAGATAGCCCTCGTGGCCACGATTGTGCCCTTACTTATAATATCCCTGGGATGTGCAGGACCACCGCCTCCTGAACTGATCTACCCTGAGGACGGTGGAATCCTGCTCAACCTGCCCTTCACCTGGTCAACCGTGCCTGAAGCCGAAAACTACCTCTTCGAGATCGCCACAGACCAGGTCTTCGCAAGTGTTATCCTCGATGAAGTCCTCACAGACAACACCTACCAGATTCAAAACACTGAGATTTTCCAGACAGGCATCACGATGTACTACTGGCACGTTTACGCCGGAGACGGCGAGAACTGGGGCGAGGCCTCGGAGACCTGGATGTTTACCATAACCAGCGGAGGCAAGTCTTGGGGAAGCTTTTGATGAAAGCCTTTGCCGCTGCATTCGTTGTGCTGATTTTCTCAACGGTTGCCTGTCTGATAAGCCCTGACGCACCAGGCCTTCTTTACCCACCCGACGGCGACACCATCTCAGGCAGCCAGGTTACGTTCTCGTGGAGCGCGGTCGAGGACGCAACATACTACAAGCTTGAGATAGCCTCGGACGAGTACTTTACGAGCACGGCCTTGAGCGAGGACTCGGTTGACGCCACGTCCTACACGGTGGATTTGGAGTATGAGACCAGTCCGCTTAACGGTCAGAGCACCTACTACTGGCACGTGGCGGCTTTTAAGGAGGGTTGGGGCTCCTGGTCCGGGGTGCGCAGCTTCTACAACGCCAACCAGGAACACCCGTAACCCGTCGCGCGTCACTATGATGCAGGACGAAGAAGGCGGCTAAGAAGAAGGGGATTAAGATTCCTATGAAGCGATCCCCCTTCAATTCCCCCTTAATAAGGGGGACATAGGGGGATTGTCATTACGAGCGACTGACGACCGCAGGGAGGAAGGACGAAGCAATCTCAGAGGGGTTGACATAACCTTAGTTTAAGAGTATATTTGGGGGAAATAGGAGGTTAGCATGGCTTTAACGAAACAGCAGAAACTTCAAGTCTTTCGTATCATTGAGGAAGCGGAAGAAGGTGTAAATCTCAATAGAATTATAGATGGAACATTGAAAGACGTGATCCGAGGTAGTGGCTCTTCACCTGAATTTGGGTACGATAAAGTGGAAGCATCTAAAGAAGAAATCCGGTCATACTGGCAAGAACTTCAAACTAAAGGGTATATTATTCCCATAAATAATTACACTAAGGACTGGTTCAAGCTTTCACCAAAAGGCAAAAATTATTGCGAAAGACTAAAGGCTTCACAAACGGAACCACTTGATGTTGATCTGGACTCCGTGATTTTCCATGAGCAGCTTCGGGAAGAAATAAGGACTCTCTTTGAAGATGGCGAATATGCAGAGTGTGTGGTTAAGGGTGCAAGATTGCTAGAACGCCTGCTCCGAAACAAAACGGGGTCACCTACTGATGTAAAAGGGGTTGGGTTAGCTTCATTAGCTTTCAAGCCTGAGGAAGGTGAGCTAATTGCACCATATTGCCAAGAAAAAAGTCACGAAGAAGGCTTTCACTGTTTATACTTAGGTGCTATTAAGTTTATTCGGAATCTAGCCATCCATCATTCAGAAACATTAAACGATCAGATTGATAATCTGCAAATGCTTATCTTCCTTGATCTTCTTTTTCGACTATTGGAGAAGTCAAAACCCAGGAAACCATGATGATGGTTGAACTGCTTGTGAGCACGATAGCAGGCGCTATTGTTGGTGGAATACTTGTGTTTGTTTCGACGTGGTTATTTGACATAATCAAAATAAGGCCGCGATTCGGCGTTCAAGTTCCTGCAGCCTCTAAGTATCATTCTACCGGAAGACGCAAAGGAGAAGACGTTATCGCATGGAAAATACAATTGACTTTATTGAAGGGACAGTTCCCAATTATCCATGGGGTTCAACTATTAAATAAACAGAAAACCCCATGTTTGCTTTATAGTGACAATACGACAGAACACATGCCTACTGGGGATACTTACATTCGATCGTATAAAATAAGACCAGTTGAATCTAAAGAAACGATTAATCCTGCTGTTTCCTTCAGGGCTAATTGTGCAATGGAGGAAAAACCATATTACTTAAAACTCTATTTTAATTTGAACAAACGTAAGATTATTAAAATCCCCCCAATCGAAATTGAGAAGTACCTAGAAGATTGGCAATAATCTAATCCCTTGACATCCCCACCCTCCTTCAGTCCTCTCAACCAAAAACAAAGGAGGCACGCATCAATAATCACCACCCCATACCGTTCATACCCGTTGGCGCGGGGCACTCGCCTGGCGTGTATTTCTTCAGGATTGAGGGTGACGCGTCAGCTACCACTCAAAAGGTGATCCTGATCCATTAACTCCCCCTCCCTGGTGGCGAAGTGCCCCCGTCGGGTAAGGGGGATAAGGGGGGAGGGGATTCACCCCAAAAACCCTCAAAAATACCCCAAAATCGCCCCATTTTTGTCCAACTTTTGTCCAACTTTTGACCAGCTTTTGACCATCTTTTGACCAGCTTTTTTGCGACGAGTTGCACTCAAACCTGACGAGTTGGAACAATAGAATGGGGCGAGCAGATGTCGCGAGCAGGGGGTGTTTAATTGTTCTTCCACCCGTAACACACCTCCCTATCACGCTGAAGGAGTGTATGTTACGGTGTGTTACGGGTTGACAGGTCGGTTTTAGCACTTATTATCCGCAATGGAGGATCGGCTCCGCATCAACGCAGAGGACATAGCTTTAGTAGAGCGTGTCCTTGCCGACAACCGCTCGGCGCAGCGCGAGCTGGTGCGCCGCTATCAGGGACCGATCTTTGCATACATCTACCGCTGGCTGCGCAACCGCGCAGACGCCGAAGACCTGACCCAGGACGTATTCCTCAAGATGTTTCGAGCGCTTGGCACCTACTCCCGCAAATCAAGCTTCCGCGCATGGCTCTACCGCATCGCCCGCAACCGGGTCATAGATTTCATTAGGCGCAAGAAACCGGCAGCAATCGATATAGATAAGGTGGTGATAGCCGGTGAGGACTCACCGGTCAAGACCTATAGCCGTGCCGCGACAACAGAAACCCTTGAGGACACGATCGCTGAACTGCCGCCGATCTACAGTGAGGTTCTGCTTCTAAGGCACAAAGATGAGTTGACTTACGAAGAGATAGTAGATGCAACCGGCCTGGCCCTGGGAACGGTAAAGGCGAGGTTGCATCGTGGCAGGGCCTTGCTGCGAAAAAAACTTGACGAGGTGAAACCTTTATGACTAAAACACCGTCTGCCAATGTGATGGACTGTGCACAGACCAGACGATGGGTCCAGCTAAAACTGGATGGCGAAGGACTACCCCCGGAGCTAAAAGGGGCCTTTGAGGGGCATCTGGCATCGTGCGTAAGATGTGCTACGTGGGTCGCCAAGATGGAGACTATGATCGCCAAATTAGCCAGGCTGCGTGAACCCAGGCCCTCTTTCGGATTCGAAGCCAGGCTTATGCGGGCGCTCGGCCTTGCTCCTTTGCCCTTGTGGCTGCGATGGGCCGCGGGCGTGGCTCTTGGACTGGCAGGTGCCTGGAGTGTTGTCTTACTTCTGGTTGGAGAGAACGCCGTTTTCCATGTCCGCGAGGGTCTTTACCTAGTTCCGCGTGCACTGCACCTTAGTAAACTTATCTCTTACCTGCGCCCCAATCTTGCCGAATACCTCCCCGGTATACTGAGCGCAGCGTCTATACTGCTTGGAGCGTTAGTAATACTACTTGTCCTGGGTATCCTTGCCAGCCGGATGTTGAGCCGAACACGACCGCTTGCGGCAAGGAGCATATAATTATGGAGGCCAGATGCACCCTTTCCTGTGTTGCCTGACCTTCTTAACCCTTATCGCCTCCCCTCCCGAGGCCGAAATTGATATAAGCCTCGAGTCTGCTAAGGATATCTCGGAGAATAGTACCAAAATAGAATGTTGCGCTCACCTCCCTATTCACTCTGTGCATGCTCGCGTTTCACATGATCATAGACGTAGGAAATCACGGGTTCACATACCGTTTGACTCCGTGCACCCCTACGACATAGCCATTACTGGCGACGCCACGATAGAAGGAACCGTCGAGGGCGACATAGTAATCTCTGAAGGGATGCTTACGTTAGAAGGAAGCACAGAAGGCGACGTTGTGCTGATTAGCGGCGATTTCCTTATCTCAGGCGCCATCAAAGGCGACCTGGTAGCGATTGGTGGTGAAAGTGTGGTTTCAGGCAATATAGAGGGAGATGCGGTGTTCATCGGCGGTGCCCTGGAGCTCGACTCGACCGCAGTGATTGAAGGAGACCTTGTGGTGGTAAGCGTGGAGCTGAAAAGAGACCCTGCAGCGGTAGTAAAAGGCGATGAGACTGAGGTTTCGCTGGGGCCTTTGGGCAAGATTCTCGCAGGTGTTCTTTCCCGTCGTGTGCCACCAGGGGAAATAGAGGCAGGTAAGCCTGCCCATGCGTTTGCGTCAGGTATAGTTTTTATTGCTTCGTTTGCTCGTCTAATCTTGATTGCCGTTCTGTATCTTTTGGGTTTGCTTATGCTCCTAGCCATACCTCGCTGGCAGCACCGTTCAGAGCTGGCCGTGGAGCATGTCATATGGAAGACGGTACTTACAGGTGTAGTTTACCGGCTGGCAGTTGGAGGAATCTTCGCCATACTTGCGATTTCTATAATAGGATGGCTGCTTGTGCCTTTAGCCGTGTTAGGGTGGGCTTTTATTGCACTTATGGGCATCCCTCAAGCCTCTCTGTGGGTTGGACGATGGATCAAGAAGTGGCTTCGATTTTCATTCGAGTCCCGAATCGGGCTTTATTCCCTCGGATTCATAACCATTTACCTCTTAAGCATTCTCTCGGCGGTTTTATCGCTTCTCCTTAGAGGAACAAGCCTGCCTGCCCGCATCGTTCACGTGATAGGCTTTCTTCTTATCTTCGGCGTTATGACCGTGGGGCGAGGCGGCATCATCTATACGCTTATCTTCCCTCGCGAAGTGCGTGCCTTGGAAAAACACCTTAAACAAGGAGCCGAATGAGAAGGGGTAGGAAGCGAACGTTTTTTGCCCGCCTCGGCCGCGGGTTGGGCGATCTTTTGGCTAAATACAATCGCCGCAACGGCCCGCTTCTGGCCAAGGGTTTGGGATTCAGCTTCCTTTTCGGGTTGATCCCGTTGCTTTTTCTCTCTGTATCCCTTGCCGGTTACCTTTACCGTGTGGCCCCGGGTCTACAGCGTTTCATCACCGAGGAGTTCCTGGCCTTCATACCAACTCAGGCGCGATCGGTGCTTCTTTCACACATAACCACCGCTTCAGGTAACTGGGGCGCTATCGGGATATTGGGTATTTTAATCCTCCTGGGTATCTCGGTGGCGCTGTTCGACTCGATCGAGCGTGCTCTTGCCACGATGCTTTCGGCCCCACGACGCAAATTCCACTTCGGCAGGCTCATATCCCTTGCTCTTATGGTTGGTGCAGTGCTTTGCTTCTTCGGTGCTGCGGCACTTTCTACAACCGCAACCTACTTCCGCAACGCCATCTCGTTTTCACCTGCTCTTGTCTACTGGGGCGGTAAGGTACTCTCCGGCTTGATGTTCGCGTTCATACTCCTTGGTCTTTACTATCTCTTTGCACGCAGGCGTCTTCGCTTCTGGCCTACCCTGGGCATAGCGATTGGAGCCTCGCTGGCATGGCAGATTATAGTATCGTTGGGCTCGGGTTTGATCCGTTACGCAGGCCGCCGGGTTATAGTCTTCGGTGCATTGGCCTGGGTTACGGTGTTCTTGATCTATTTGCGGGTGCTTGCCGAGCTTTTATTGTTCTCAAGCCTTCTGGTGAGCCGCGCATCACCACCGCAGGAAACAGAATAGCATAACTCCTCTCGCTTTCCAAGGTGTTGCACTTCATTATTGAACTCACGAATACAAAATTTAAAATTGGTAACGGAGTTCCCGCCCTTTGCATTTTACAATTTGATATTTGCATTTTGAATTTTGCACTCGGGGCTTTGCCCCGCTCGTCCTTGACATAACCCATCTTCCGGATAGTATTTTTCCTGTAGCTATCCCAAAGGAGGTAAAATGTCGATACTTTTGCTTTCCGCGATCCTTTTCTCCCAGGCTGGCGACACCACCCAGCCGGTTTTGACCTGGGAGCCACAGATGCCAGGGTGGGGAGATACGGTGACCATCCTCTATCACCACACTGCACCCCAGGCCCAATTTAAAGGGTTGACCCCTTTGTGGATTAAATTCACTGAAGGCGGACGGTACGAGTGGAAAACCCGGAAGATGGAACGTGAAGGTGGAATCTCCACCGTCGGATTTGCGGTGCCCGAGTCGGTATTAACCATAACCGTAGGAGTGCACACCGTCGAAACCATAGACTGGCAGGCCTATAAAAGTATACCGGTAGCAGCCCCTGAAGGATGGTTCTCAATTGCAGAAAAGCTGGCGGAACTCAGAAGTCTCTTTCTTGCCATAGACATGGGACGTATCAGCAAAGAAGAGGCCCAAAGAGTGCTGGACAGCCTTCGGGCAAATCCTCAAGATGATCCCGGCTACCGTTCGATATGTCTCTATGGCTTTCTTAAGCTGGATGAACCGGATTCTGCCTGGGCTATACTCCAATATATGCAAAAAAAGGATGCGGGAACCCCTCAATACAGTAGTGCTCTTTCCTCCTTTGCCTACGAGCTATCCAGCGGGAAGGTAGATCTGTCCACCCAAAAGAAGGATAGGCTTAATCACTGGATAGACCAAGAGCTTTTAGAAAGCGGTTCCTTTTCCACATCCTTGCTCAGCTTTGCCGCTTCACGCTGGGGAAAGGACAGCACCCATCTATCCGCAGGAGAGCAGGGGAAGATACTTCAGAAGTTTATAGAAAACAACCCTTACGACCTTTACGTCAGGGATATGTTGGTCGGTTACTATCTCCGGGCGGGCGACACCGCCGCGGCGAAAGAGGAAATTGCTAAAACGCTCCAATTGAACTTAAGCAACGCCCCCCAGAAGGAAGGCGAATACTTTCACACTAAATCCAGTGATCGGATACTTTCCTCTCTGATGCTCGAGCAGGGCAGATTGCATGCCGCTCAGGGAGGGTTTGACGAGGCGTTGGCGGATTTCAGTTTTGTGATACTCCTGAAGGATGACAACGAGGGTGCGGCCTACTTTGAGCGTGCCAAGGTATGGCAGAGGCTTGAGCGTTATAGAAGGGCCGAGGGTTCGTTTGTCAAAGCACTCAAAGCAGGGTATGCTCATGCAGAACCGGCACTTAAAGGCATCTACCTTCTCAACCACGGCAAGGAAGGCTACGACGAGTACCTTACCGAGAAGTTGAAGCCCTCAGAGGATGAAGAACTAAGGATGACCAAGGATTTCGGTTTTGCCGATCTTGAGGGTAATCCGGGACGGTTCTTCGACTACCGCGGCAAGATCGTGGTCGTAAACTACTGGGGACTGGGCTGTGGGCCGTGCAAGAGGGAGATACCGTGGCTCAACGAGCTGGTTGAAGAGTATACAGGCACCGATGTCGAGTTCCTTGCCTTCTCCTTTGACAAAGCCGAGGCACAGAAGGACTACTTCAAAGACCATCCGTTCGAATATACCAACCTCATCCAGGATGGTCCAGGGATCTTCCAATCCATAGGCCTTGGTTCCTCTCCCCTGCCCTGGCATGCAGTCGTTGATCCCGAGGGTCGGGTCCGGTTTACACGCATCGGCGGCCGTGAGGACAACTCCGACATGAAGCTAATAATCGACCAGCTTCTGCGCGAACAATAAAACACCCCAAGGCGTCACTTCGTTACGCCTTGGGGACCCCGAGGAGGGATTTACACGGAAGGATGACCGAGTAAAGGATAGAAAGGCGGCCCGGAACTCCGGGCCGCCCTGTCAAAATGCCTCCTCGGAGAAAAACTAGGGCGAGTGCCTGGCCGGAAGCTCTTCCCAGGCTTTCTCGGTCTTCTCCTGGGCGCCCTGCGCCTTCCAGTAGAGGTTTATCCAGCGTACCCCACTAACGCGGCTCGTCTTGTCCCACAACTCACGTGTCTCCTCTATCTGCTTGCGTAGTCTCTTGACATCGTTCACGTAGGGTGATTTTCCGTCTTCGGAAGTAGTCTTCACGAACTCATCAAGCTCCGCCTCCATTACGTCAAGCTTCTTTGTGAAGTAGTTATTCACCGGATCGCGCATCTCGTTTACGGTTCGCTTAAGGCCTTGAATTGAAAGAATGGTAAAGACGTTTATGAACCCGGATACGATCAGAAGTCCAAAAAGCACCCATCCGATAATCGTTGTAGAGTCGGGTTGCCTTTGCTTGACCTCTTTTTGCCTCGTCCGAGCCATGCCTACATCTCGCCAAGTATAACGAACTCCACACGACGGTTGAGTTCGCGTCCCGACTCGCTGGTATTGGATGCGATGGGCATCGTCTCGCCATATCCGCGTGGAACCAGCCGACGCGGATCTATCTGATGGGTCATCACGAAGTAGTTGACCACCGAGGCCGCGCGAGCCTCTGAAAGCTTCTGGTTGTATGCATCGGAGCCGACGCTGTCGGTGTGTCCCTGAATCTCAACACGTATGGATGGATTCTCCTTGAGGATCTTGGCCGCCTCATCGAGCACCACATAGCTCTGAGGCTTGATCGTGGATTTGTTGAAATCGAAGTAGATGCCGCGAAGGGTGAAGGTCATACCTTTCTTGACCAGCTTGAACTCCTTCTCAGTAACCTCGTCCTCACTGATCACCAGAGGGGAAGGTTGTTCGATGTATCCTTCGGCTGAAACGATGATAGCGTAGGTTCCTGCAGGGATCTCCGCCTTGAACACGCCCGTAGTGGCATCCGCCTGGACCGGTGGGATATCGGTATCAGGAAAGCGTACCACACCGGCTAAGAGTTCCTCGGTCTTGCGGTCCTTGATCTGACCTATGAACTGTCCTACAACCTTGGTGGTCTTAAGCATAACATCCAGATTAGATGTGCGGTTGACGTCAATCTGAACCGTGTTGATTGCAGGCACGAACTCCGCTGCCGTAACCTCGACTGAGGCCACACCCGTGGGCACCGAGTCCAGACGGTAGAATCCGTTGGCGTCTGTTTTGACAGGTGGACGCTCAATCCCTTTGAGCGCAACCTGGGCATCCGAAAGCGGTCGGCCGGTCTTCGCGTCCTTGACCACCCCGGTAATCGAACCGTAGGTCTGCCTGGGCATAAGCAGTATATCCTGGGTGGTGGTCTCGTCCTCCTTGACCACCATGGGGATACTTGTCTCCCGGTAGCCTTCTGCCCGGGCTACAATGGTAATCACTCCCACAGGAACATTCTCAAACTGGAATACACCTGTAGCCGGATTGGTATTAACCTCAGGGATCTTAATGGAGGTATCGGCGAAGGATACCCGGGCGGCAATCGGTTGCTCCGTGACGGCGTCACGTACGGCACCGGCGATCACCCCCACGGGCACAGGTGCGGGACGAAGGAAGGGTGATACGAAGTTTATCCCTAAGATGCCCTGGAAGGTGGGGGCGTTACCGAAGGCGATGTCCAGACCCAGATCAAGCCCTACACCGAAGGGGAAGGTGAATTTGATCCCCGGAGTGACGCGAAGCGCGTTTTGGTTGAAGTCAAAGAGTGCGTCCAGTCCCTGTACCGTTGTCGCTTCTAGCGTGACCGCGTACGTCTTGGCAGGGAGCTCAAGCCCCACCCCCAGAGCAAGTGAATCCTCGACGTTGGTGCCGGTGCTGGTAAGGTATCCGACATTGAAAACCAGGTTAAAGGGAGCGGAGATCGAGACGTCTGCGAAATCAAAACCCAAAAGCAGGCCGCCGCCGTAGCCGAAGCCCGGATTTACCGTATCAGCAGGATCATGTAGAAGTTCGAACTCCTCACTGAGGGTATTAATAGAACCCAGACCCATGAGGCCAAACTTGAACACAGGAACGGCCAGAACACTTGCCTTAAGTCCGAAGCGGGTGTCGTAGAAACCTGCCCGGGTGTTGGTAAAACCAAAGTCCTCGGACCAACCCGCGTAGGTAGGCGAGACCCAGAACCCCATCCAGTCCAGAGGAGCGTAGGTCACCCCGCCGTGCAAGGCTAACTGGTACCAGGAGGTATCGCCAACCTCCTGATTCTGTATTGTGTTGTGCAGGGAAAGGGAAAGCATCCCATAGCCGTCTGTTTTTGTATCGATCACCCTGTAAAATCCCCGGCTCCCCCCTATCGCAGGGAACCCCGCGGCAATCCCAACCACTAAAAGCACCGCAACCAAACTACGTTTGAGCATGACGTCTCCTTATTTTTTTATACTCCATTTTAAGGAAAAGGGGCGCGGTGTCAAGAACTGTATCGCGTGATTGCTGTCGTGAAGGCATGGGGCTTCAAAGCAACTATATGGAAGGATGTTTACACCTCTACCCTATCCGTCACTGAGGGTTGGTATTGGCTCTCGATCTACGATGAAGGCTCGGTCCTGCTTGCTCAATCCGATTCCGTGTTTTGTGGAACCGATACTCTACCTCCTCTCCCTATAGCTGATTTTGGGGGAAGACCAACTGCGGGTCCTGCCCCTTTAGCAGCCTGGTTTTATGATCCGTCAATCAGAAACACGATGAACGAATGGGATTTAGGGGACGGATACAAAACTTCTGAATCCCCCGGGGGTGCCTTTCGTTATATTTACGAAACCGCTGGAATCTATACCGTTACCCTTATAGCTAGAAATGAGTACGGGGCCGATACGCAACCGGATATGCCACCATCCACCTTGACAAAGGGGTAATTTCTCGGTAAACTTTACTAAAGTCTAAGTCGAAAGGAGGCGATATGGGCAAAAAGATCGTGGTAGGGCTATTAGGCTTAGCCCTGGCACTTTTTGCCGAGTTCAATCGTTCTTCCGTATTGATAGATGTCCCGACCGCCTATGTGCTGCGGCACAAGGTGATTCAAGGGACGGCGGTTGGAGCGTTTGCTTTAAGCGCCTACGATTCTATACCCCCACCTTACGATTTCGATCTCTGTCTGGGCGCAGGGATAGGGAACTTCCTGGAGATATCCCTCTCAGCCTACAGCCTTGAAAACTACTCTCTGGGCTTCACCGCCCTCTTGCTGCGGGAGAAGAAGTACTCCCCATCTGTGGCGATAGGGGTCCATGAGATAACATGGGTGCCGTACATCGGCTCCTTTGGAGGAGGCAACGAACTTAGTGCGGATCCTGGCTCCGGTAACCGGAATCCCGAGGATAAAATCATCGACAAACCAGGATTTATCTACTGGGAACAGCAGGAGTGGTTCAGTGCATTCGCTGTGGTCTCAAAACAGTTCTGCAACTACTTCCGTATCCACGCAGGTCTTGGTCGAGGCCGCTACACGGGTTACGGACGCATCTCCCAGTACTTCAACACCGATATCTTCAACGAGAACGCGGTCTCCGAACTGGCGTTCGGGCTTTTTGGAGCAGTAGAGTTCAACTACCGTGATTGGTTTTCTGTAGCCGCAGAGTACGACGGAAGGGATGTGAACTTCGGCACCAAGGTGGGATTTAATCACTGGGAACTCTATCTTGCAGTAACACGTCTTGAGAACCTCATTGACACCACTACCAGCTACTCACCCCGGTTGGTTGCCGGGCTGAATCTCTACACCTCGCCTTACCATAAACTCCCCAAGGGAACGGAAATAGTAGGCAAGGCAGCCTACCCTGACGGTAATCCTGCGTCGGGTGCCGAGATCGAGGTCTTTAGCGATAACTACACCCAGGAGACCACCGCTAACGAAAGAGGCCTCTACAAGATGCGTGCGGTGCCCGCCGGCATGGTGACGCTCGTCGCATCCCAAGAAGGATACCGCAGCAAACCTAAGCTGCTGAAGGTTACCTTGGATTCTCCGACAAAGGCTGAGGACCTTGTTCTTAAGGACATCCGCAATAAAGGGACAATCCGCGGAACGGTAAAGGATGCGGAAGACGGCTCAGGCATCCTTGCAAACGTCTACGTAGTCGAAACGGGTGACGCGGTTCGTGCCGGTCCACGCGGCGGGAGCTACGAGATCGTGGGGCTTGAAGCGGGCAAGTACACCCTGCATGCACAAGCGCGAGGCTACTTCGATCACGAGATCACCTCCGAGGTAGGTGCCGGCTCCACTACTGAACTCGACATCAACATGAGCAAGAACTGGATCATCTTCCACTTCAGACCGGGCGAGAAGCTGATCGAGCCGCGCTATGTGCCCGTACTTGAGGACGTCGTGCGCTTCCTTAATGACCGACCGAAGATGGTCGTCGAGATACAGGGACACACAGACAGCGTAGGTGATGCCAAGGCCAACAGAGAACTCTCACGCAAACGTGCGGAAGCGGTACGAGACTACCTAATCAAGAGGGGCATCAGCAAGAGAAGACTGGTAGTCAAGGGCTATGGAGAGCTTGCACCGATAGGAGATAACCGCACGATCCTGGGACGTGACATGAACCGCCGCGTGGAGCTGAAGGTCTTAAGCGAATAGGGAGAAGCGTTATAGGAGTTTTTAATCCCCGCCCCTTGCGGGCCGTCGAGAACGGAGCCGAGCTGAACTCATGCTTCTCGATGGGAAAACAACAAAAAAATCTCAACCCTCTGTAGCTAGGAGGATGACCAATGAGTGAAGAGCTGAATCCCTTCAAGATAGCACAGGCTCAATTCGATGAAGCAGCCGAGGTTCTCGGACTTGAGCCAGCGATGCGCGAGATTCTTCGCTGGCCGCGCCGTGAGTACTCCTTCACCATCTCTGTGAAGATGGATGACGGAACCACCGAGGTCTTCCACGGCTACCGCGTTCAGTATAACGATGCCCGCGGTCCTACAAAGGGCGGCATTCGCTGGCATCCTGCCGAAACCATGGATACCGTGCGCGCCCTTGCCGCATGGATGACCTGGAAGACCGCGGTCGTTGACATTCCCTTGGGCGGTGGTAAGGGCGGTGTTACCTGCAATCCCAAGGAGTTCTCCGAGGGCGAGAAGGAGCGTCTGGCCCGCGGATGGATGCGTGTGATTGCCCGTGAGCTAGGCGAACATCGCGACTCCCCGGCTCCTGACGTCTACACCAACCCACAGATCATGGCGTGGATGATGGATGAGTTCGAGAGCATCGTGGGCCGCAATCATCCTGCGGTGATCACCGGCAAGCCCATCCCGATCGGCGGCTCCCAGGGACGCGGCGACGCTACCGCACGCGGCGGCATCTTCACACTCCGTGAAGCCTGCAAGATCCTTGGTGTTGATCCCAAGGGGACATACGCCATTCAGGGATTCGGCAATGCCGGTCAGTTCGCGGCGCTTCTGCATCCTGAGGTGCTTGGCGGCGGTAAGCTGGTTGCTGTTTCCGACTCCCGCGGCGGTATCTATGTAGAAGGCGGCATGGATCCCAAGGCCATCGTTAAGCACAAGCTTGAGACCGGGAAGGTAGGCGACTTCCCAGGATCCACCAAGATCACCAATGAGGAGCTTCTGGAGCTCGATGTGGATGTTCTCTATCCCGCCGCGCTGGAGAACGTGATAACCAAGGAGAACGCGCCGCGCATCAAGGCCAAGATCAGCTGCGAGCTGGCGAACGGACCTACCACTCCGGAAGCCGACGTTATCCTTCACGAAAAGGGTGTGCACGTGATCCCGGACTTTTTGGCCAACGCAGGCGGCGTGACCGTCTCCTACTTCGAGCAGGTTCAGGGCACCTACAACTACTACTGGCCACTGGAAGAGGTTCGCAAGCAGCTGGATGCCAAGATGACTGCGGCCTACCACGCGGTTTACAAGATGCATAAGGAGAAGAAGGTGCACATGCGTCTGGCCGCCTACCTGGTTTCTGTGGCGCGTGTGGCCGAGGCGGTCAAGCTCCGCGGCTGGGTATAACAAATCACCCCAACCGGTTACTTCGTAACCGGCCGGGGACCCCAAAAACTTATGCTCCTTTTTGCGTCTTAGGACGCAAAAAGATCGCAGAATTGAAAATGAAGGCCGACCTTAAGGTTGGCCTTACCTTTATTATCTCCGATCTTTTATCTTAGTGCACTACGTGTACTAAGATCACAAGTATGCGTAAAGTACAAAAGGAGCAGGTCAACACTTGACACCCAATCGGAAGTTGTGTATAGTCAGACAAAATAATCATAACTTAGAAGGAGATCGAAATGAGACCGAGTCAGTTGCATAGTAGAGGTAAAGGATTCCTAGGGGGCATAATCCTTCTCTTGTTGACTGTGCCCATCGCGATAGCTGGAGAAACTTCATCCTCTTACCCTGAGAAGAAAACGATTCCTGTTAAAGGAATTCTTAACTTCATCTCGCAGTATTGCACGAGTGCCGATAGTCTCCCGATCCTCGTTCAATTCTACGATAGCCTTAACCGGCCAGAGCCAGGAGTGTTATGCACCCTCACCATCGGATCGGAAAAGCTTGCGCGCACCTCCGACGACAACGGCGAGGTGCTTTTTTGGGTGCCCTCAGCGGAGATTTCCTCGGAGATTGAATGTGTGGCATATTCACGTCGCCCCATCGAACACAGTTATGAAGTAGAGGTTAGCCCTTTAGTAGATTGGTTGATATCGCAAGGTAAAGAAGTAGGCTTTGAAACCGGTGTAGGCCTCCCTGAATTAGCAGACGATGGGATCAGGGTGCTTTACCCGGAAGGACGCGAGGAAGAAGCTCACAAGATGATGGCTACTCTGAAGGAAGAAAAGAAGATCATCCAGAGTATCACCAAGATGAGACTAATGCCCCGGAAGATTATACTGACCGACAAACCTGAGATTGCAGTTTTTGTGGGAGGGGGTGGTTTGCCTTTAGCGTCCGGTTCTTTTATGAATATCTTAATCTATGAAGCTCTACCTCACGAGTGGGTGGAGGGTTCTCTCTCCAAGAACTATCAAATCTACGAGGACTCAACAAATCGCTGGATTGGTGACGGGTTGGCCAATTATATCGCTTTTGAGATTTGCAAACGATTCTACCTGCCCGCATTGCGTGACCTATACCGTCTTTCTCATGAGGATTCGGGCAAGGTTTACGATCTTCGAAGTTGGCTTAGAGCGGGTGTCGAAAAGCGAGCGTCTAAAGAAGGCCGGGAGCTACCCAAAGGTACAGGAACAACCTATGTGGGTTGGAAAGGCTATGCACTTGCCCCTTACTTCTGGGCAAAGGTGATTGATAAATCCGGGGATTCCTTGATCATAGCTAAGTTCCTTGAGGAGTTCCGGAAGGCCGAGGATAAAAGATCTCAAAACGCCATCGCAATCCTCGAACGCCTCAGTGGACTGGATATAAATAAGGAACTGGTTATTACAGGCAAGGAGTATATCGAGAACGTCAATCGCTACTGGCCGGTTGCTATCCCTCTGCCCGGAATGGTTATGATTGGGCTTATTGGGATTAATAACCGCTTTTCAATGGGCGACAGTACCGATAGAAACACTTCACCTGTCCGGAATGTTCACCTTAATAGCTTTTTTCTCGACAGCTATGAGGTAACCAACGAACAATTCTGTAAATTTTTAAACGCTATGGGCAACCAGAAAGAAGGCGGTGTGTACTGGTTTGATGAGTGGTTCTACTCCGATATTATACACGAAGGAGATTCGTTTAGAGTCAAAGCCGGTCGTGAGAGTTATCCTGTAAGCCAGGTGAGCTGGTACGGAGCGGCAGCTTACGCAGAATGGGCAGGTAAGCGTCTTCCAACCGAGGCAGAATGGGAATTCGCTGCAAGCAACAACGGGACTACCCTCTATCCCTGGGACGGCGGGTGGCACGACGATTACTGCAACTGGGGCGAGGAGGGCAAGCTCGACGGCTATGAGTTTACCGCCCCCGTAGACTCATTCGCAAAAGGTAAGAATCATTACGACTGCTATAACATGGTGGGCAACGTTTTTGAATGGGTATCAGACTGGTATGCGCCTTACAGCCCGGCGGATACCATAAATCCAAAAGGTCCCCAGACCGGAACTCAGAAGGCCTATCGCGGCGGTAGTTTCGCAGAGGGAAAGGAATGGATGACTACACGCGCCCGACAGGGAGCCGATCCAGCCGAAGCCTCACCCTGTATCGGTTTCCGCTGCGCTGCGGATATAGAAAAGCCTGAACTTGAAGGGAACTGAATCTGTAGTGGCGAGGCATGCCTCGCCACTACAAGGCTGCGATCTTTTATCCCGAAGGGATAAAAGGAGCATTCTATTTCGTTATAGCCTCGTAGACCTCCGAAGGGTCAACCAGCGTGACCCCTTCAGCCATCTGCTTGAGGTAGGCTCTGGCCGACTCGTGTTTGGCTTTGGGAACGATCAGATAAACCGGGATCTTGTGGGTCCTGCAGGAAAACAGCACGTCCCTGGGACCTTCTGCTGTTCCTTCAGGCGGGAAAATCTTGTGCAGATAGCCCACAACCGCGGATACGTTGTCCTCCTTGGTAAGGTGGTTGATGTATTTGCCGTGACCGTCCCACCCGTTGCCCAACGGAAGGGTTCCCATTCCATCCAAAACCAACTTGGAGAGAAGTTCGGGATCCGTACCTTCTAGATAGCCTATTCTTTTCATGTCCTCCTCCTTGTGTTGAAGGGTTTGGCTCTTTTGGCTTACTTAAATAACTATAGGAATGGAACGATACCCTGTCAAGGTGTGTGTGGATTTTCGTTTCTTGACAACCGGCGCTCTTTTCCGTAAGCTTCGCAATGCGACAACTACTGCGTTGGCTATGGATACCGATTCTGGCTCTAATGATAGCGGTGTGTGTATTCGGCATAAGGTTGGGGGATCTGCCGGAGATTCTGCGTAACGCAGTTATATTGTGTTTGTCCTGTATAGGGATCGGGTAATGAGGCGTCTCCTAGTTCAGGTATTCTCGGCGCTCGCCATGAACTTCAACGTGGCAGGCCTCATAGGACGTATCTTTGAAAGAATCGGTAAGACGCCAACTGCCGGTCTGGCCAAAGTGATCGCCGCAAGTAACAACATTGTAGAAACGACCACCAAAAGTATATGTGTACCTGGACTTAACTGTTACTCCTGCCCTGCCGCAGGTGGTGCGTGTCCCCTGGGTTCAATCCAGCACTCCATAGCCATAAGGCAGATTCCCTGGTTTGCCGCCGGCTCCATGCTTGCCATCTCCGCCGTGGTTGGTCGCATGCCATGCGGATTCCTCTGTCCATTCGGGTTCCTGCAGGATCTTCTCTATAAGATCCGTACCGCCAAAATAAAGCTACCCTACTGGACTCACTATCTCAAGTTCGCTTCCTTAGTGATCATAGCCGGGCTGGTGGTATTCCTGACCGGTGAGACTTGGTTCTGCAAGCTGTGCCCTTCAGGGATATTGGGAGCAGGAATCCCCCAGGTACTATTGGATCCACAGCTGCCTCGACTTTTGGGATGGCTATTTACCACCAAACTTGCCATCCTGGCCGTAACCCTTACGCTCTCGGTTTTCGCCAAGAGGCCGTTCTGCAGGGTCTGTGCACTGGGGGCAATCTTTTCTCTGGGAAACCCTGTAAGCTTGATGAGGCTTCGTGTTGATAAAGCCAACTGCAACCAATGCGATATGTGTTACCGCGTTTGTCCGATGGAGATCAAGCCCTATGAGAATCCCCAGAGCACCGCCTGCATAAGATGCCTTGAGTGCACCCGGTGTGAGCTTATAGACTTCGTATCCGTGTTCAAGATGCGGGATTCCAGAAAGAACGTCTTAGACCGCCTTCCAACAAGGACGTAAAGTATGCCGAACGGATTTAAAAGATCTTGTCGATGTCTCAAACGAGGTATGTTGTGCGAGACTCTAATCTCATCGGCACCTCCTTTTACGTTCAGAACCTCTTTCCTTTGCGATCTTTTGCCCCGCAGGGCAAAAGGAGCATTAAAAAAAGGAGCATAAAATGAGGTTCGGTCTCATACTGGCCGCAGGACGCGGCGGGCGATTCGGTTCCCCAAAGCAAAGGATGATGCTTAGCGGGCATCCACTGGCTCTGTGGAGCATCCTTGCATTTGAACAATGCAGTGAAGTTGATCTGATCGTTATGGTCACAGACGAGGGGAATGTAGAGTTCTTCGAACATGAGATCAAACAGAGGGGGATAGAGAAGGTGGAGGCGGTTATCCCGGGTGGAGCTAAAAGACTGGATTCTCTGAAGGCCGGTCTAAAGGTACTACCCCCGCAGGGATTTGTGGCCGTGCATGACGGGGCAAGGCCTTTCGTTCGTGCCGAAGAGATAGCCAAGGGATTCCACGTGGTTCAGTCAAAAGGCCCGGCCATCTACGCTATCCCAGCGACCGATACCCTGAAGCAGGTAAAGGACAACCTGGTAGTAGAAACCATACCCAGAGAATGCGTCTACCAGGCGCAGACCCCACAGTTCTTCGGCTTACCGATTTTGAGAGAAGCCTTGGCAAAAGCTGAGGCCGAAGGGTTTATAGGAACCGACGAGGCAAGCTACGTGGAACGGCTTGGAGAAAGAATCCACATCATCCCAGGCAGAGCCGAAAACCTAAAAGTAACCTTCCGCCGCGATCTGGAGCTTGCCGAAGAGCTTCTTGCAGCGGGAACATGCCCCTGACGCGAAAGCGGTGAAAAACGTAGCCATACTGGGATCAACAGGAACCATCGGACGCCTTAGCGTTGAGGTAATCAAGGAGCTAAGCTCAAGGCTGCGGGTATTCGGTCTGGCGGCAAACCGAAATATCCAGCTCCTGGCCTCCCAGATAGCCGAGTTTACACCCCAACAAGCGGTCGTTTTGGATGAAGAACAATGTGCGTTGCTTTCCTCTTCAAGGATACCCGTATCCTGCGGCTCTGCCGCGCTCCTGAATCTGGCACGGCATCCAGACCTCGACATCCTTGTAGTCGCGATGACAGGCACTGCGGCCGTAGATGCGGTGCTTGCTGCATTGAGAGCAGGTAAGAGGGTAGCGCTGGCCACAAAGGAGATACTTGTAAGCTTCGGTAGATTCGTAAACCAGGCTTTAGATGAAGGCAAGGGGGAGCTTTTGCCCGTAGACTCCGAACACAACGCCATCCACCAGTGTTTAGAGGGAAGGGACCCCTCGACGGTCAAACGATTGATACTTACCGCCTCTGGTGGTCCGTTCAGAAACAGAAGCTACGAAGGGGCCAAACCTGAGGATGTTCTCGCTCACCCTACATGGAACATGGGGGAGCGGATAACGGTCGATTCTGCTATGCTAATGAACAAGGGCTTTGAAGTCATCGAAGCCCATTTCCTGTTCAAGATTGAGCCTCGAAGGATCAAGGTTCTAGTGCACCCTCAGTCGATCGTCCACTCATTAGTTGAGTTCATGGACGGCTCGGTGCTTGCTCAACTCTCCTTGCCCGATATGCGTTTGCCTATCGAATACGCCCTTCTTTACCCTGAACGTGGCCCGCAGATTGTATCCCAGCTTGATCTGGCAAAGGTCGGGTCGCTTGAGTTCGAGAGAGCGGACCTCAAGCGCTTTCCATGCTTGGCTCTTGCGTATGAGGCCCTCAAGCGAGGAGGCACCGCTCCTGCGGTGCTGCAGGCAGCCGATGAGGAGGCGGTCAATCAGTTTCTTGCCGGACGCTTGCAGTTCGAACGTATCCCTGAGTTGATAAAAGGCGCACTTGAGGTGCACAGATATATCCGGACGCCTTCGATCGAAGAGACGAGACAGGCGGAGCGTCTGGCTAAAGAGTTTGTTAAACAAGTGGTCCAGTGAATACCATCCTTAACATCTTGACCTTCATAGCCTTACTCCTGATACTAATAGGTTTCCACGAGTTCGCCCATCTTATTGTAGGCAAGCTCTCAAAGATCCCTGTAGAGCGCTTCTCTATAGGCTTTGGGCCGGCGATTGTTAAATGGAAGATAGGCGAAACCACCTACCAGCTCTCGGTATTGCCTCTGGGGGGTTATGTCAAGTTTAAAGGGGAGGATTTCGATGACCCGGAAGGGTTCTTTTCCTTTCCATTCGGCCGCAAGACCGCAACAACCGCCGCAGGGATAGTGGCCAACTTACTGCTTGCCGTGATTGTCTACTTCTTCATCGGAATAGTCTATGGGATCGAGACACCACCTGCTGTTCTTGAATTACCAGAAGGCTCCTCCTTGACGCAGGCCGGATTTCAGGCAGGAGACAGGGTTGTGACTGTGGACGGTAAAAAGGTGAGGGATTTCTACGGTTTCATAGATTTCATTCCCAACCCCGATACCTTAAAGGTGACCGTTGTTCGTTCGGACGGCCGGCACAACCTTTTGCTTGCGCCATCCGATCGATCCGAGGTAGATTATCTGGTTGATGCGGTGGTGGCACGTGTGCTTCTTAAGGGTCCGGCTGATCGCGCAGGGATTAAACCAGGGGACAGGATAATAGCGATCGACGGAAAACCCGTCCGGTATTGGCATGAACTGGTCAGAGCAGTCAGTGCCGCGGATAGCGGAGAGGCGCTTGAATTTACATGGATCCACAAATCGGATACCCTTAGGGCAGGTATCGTACCCGAAGTGATGGACACCACCGGTTCACCTAAAGTGGGAGTTGTGGCTGCTCTTCCTTCACGAGCGTTGACATTTAAGGAGGCCATCTGGCTGCCGCTTGTGCGCACCGGAGAAATCACCGCACGTATTCTGGTCACGGTGGGCAGACTTTTCACAGGTAAGGAGTCAGTCAAAAACCTGGCCGGGCCAGTAGGGATATACCAGCTTACCGCTCAAAGCCTAAGCCTGGGATTCGACGCCCTCTTAAGCTTTCTTGCCTTTCTCTCCATAAGTCTTGCCATACTCAACCTGCTTCCTATCCCCCTGTTTGACGGTGGTCGGATCCTTATGTTCACGATTGAGAAGATAATCGGGCGCCGATTGGGAAAGATGGTGTGGACGGTGGCCACCTACATAGGCGTGGCTCTCATCGCAGCGCTTGTGATACTTGTTTTCTACAACGACATCTCCCGGATAATCACCGGAGGCTAGGTGAAGCTCGGCTGGCGAATCTTCTTTATTGGCCTTGCTTCAGCGGTTTTCTTAGGGATATTCTTTGCTCCCATTCCAGGGATGGATATAGCCGCCAGGCGCACACTTGCGGTATTCGCACTTGCGTTGATTTTGTGGGTCTCCGAAGCCATCCCCCTCTACATTACATCTCTCGTGATCGCTGCACTTCTATCTATCTTCTTGCCTAGACATCTACCATCCCTTTCCTCAGGCTACGCGGCGTTCCTCGCTCCCTTCTTCTCCCCTGTGATCCTTTTATTCCTGGGTGGATTCGTTCTGGCACGGGGGCTAGAAAGCTATGATCTGGATTCGGTGCTTGCGTCGGCGATACTGCGAAGGGTGGGCAAGAAACCTGCCGCAATCCTTGCTGGGTTCATGGGGGTAACCGCTTTACTCTCCATGTGGATGTCCAACACCGCGGCCACAGCTTTGATGATCGCGGTTGCCTTGCCGCTCGTGCGTTCCATAGATGAGAAAGATCCCATGAAGATCGGGCTTCTTATTGGAATACCCTTTTCCGCCAACCTGGGAGGTATGGCCACCCCCATAGGGACACCGCCTAACGCCATCGCCATCACTGCCCTGCGTGATGCAGGCGTAAAGATGAACTTCCTGGAGTGGATGGGGCTCGCGCTACCTGTAGCCATTATCCTGCTTGTGCTTACCTGGATACTTATCCTCTTGCTTTTCCGTCCAAAGACAAAGAAACTCAGCTTCACCATACGAAAGGCAAAGAAACTGAGCTGGAAGGAGTGGGTGGTTTTAGCAACCCTGCTGGCGACGGTTGCAGGCTGGCTTACGGGAAGGCTTCACAAGATTCCTGACGCAATTGTGGCGCTTCTGCCTGCCGTTGTCTTCTTCTCGCTTGGACTTCTGGGACGCAAGGACTTCCGGTCGTTGGGGTGGGACGTGTTGATTCTCATGGGGGGTGGACTCGCGCTCGGAAAGGCGGTTGCAGCGTCCGGATTGGATAAGTGGCTTATTACTTCTTTGGGGATGGAAGGATTGCCGCCTGTGGCCCTATTCATCGGTTTCATCCTGCTCACCGTGGTTCTCACCAACTTCATATCCAACACCTCGTCCGCTGCCCTTATCGTGCCCTTAGCGATGGGATTCGCTGCAGAGAGCAACAGCCTTGTGGCGGGCGTCGCTCTCGCCGCTTCGGCCTCCATGCTTCTGCCAGTCTCCACCCCACCTAACGCCATAGCGTTCGGCTCAGGGCTGCTTAAGGTCAAGCACATGTTTCGTGCCGGCATAATCGTAGCCGTAATTGCAGTGGGGGTCATCTTCCTCTTTGGTTTAGTTATCTGGCCTCATCTCGGCATCATGTGAGAGGAGATTGTATGGCTTTTGCCGTTAAGATAGAAACCTGCCCGCAATGCGGGTCAAAGGACACCCAGAATCTGGTTCGTGTTGAAGCTGGGTGTCCGGTCAGGGTGTATGTCCGTTGTGCCAAATGCCAGACCTTCGTGGCCCGATACACCCTTGAGCGTTACGCCTCGGATAAAACCTACGAGTCTTTATTGAAAACCTCGCGGCGAGGAGGCTGCTTGATTGCAAGCCGCTCACGTGCGCAGGAACTCGAAGGCTTCTCAAGCAAGGTAGAAGCGGAGTTTAAAGAAACCATTGCGGTTCCACCAACAGAGCTCAAGGTGGAAGAGATAATCTGGAAGCTAGAGACGTAAGGGCTAATCCAGGCTGTCCAGTAATTTTTTAAGGGCACTCAGGCTACGTTCGGCATAGGCCTTACGACGTGCTTCTTTCCCTTTGGGTAAAGGATCGAGGGACGGCAGTAAAGCGAAGATAGGTTTGGTCGGCGTAAATCTATCCATAAGGCTGGCATAGGACCCTTGGCCTGCCAGACGCGCCAATAAAGCTCCCAGCATGGTCTGGGGCGGGAGAAGGAGAGGTGGCTTTCCTTCTGACAGTCGGGATGCGTTTAGACCGGCGAGAAGTCCGGTGGTGATCGCCGATAGATACCCCTCTGCACCGGAAAGCTGCCCGCAGATAAAGAGGTCTGTACGTTTGCGAAACTGTAAGGTCGGCTGGATGAGTCTGGGTGCCTCAATATACGTGTTGCTGTGCATACGACCGTAGCGCAGGAACCCCGTACTCTCAAGACCAGGGATCATCCGGAACACCCGCTCCTGCTCTGAATTGCGAAGGTTGGTTTGGAAGCCGACGAGATTATACATTGTGGTTGCTTTATCCTCGGGCCGCAACTGGACGACCGCGTATGGCCTTCGCCCTTTTGCATCCCTGAAACCGGTAGGACGAAGAGGCCCGAATGCCAGAGAGCGTTCTCCCCTGCGAGCTATCTCCTCTATGGGCAGGCATCCTTCAAAGAAGGAGCTATCCTCAAAATCGTGAAGCGGATGCTGCTGGGCCGAGATGAGCGCCGCGTGCAATCGCAGGTACTCCTCTTTATCCATAAAGGAGTTGAGGAACCCGGCCTCGCCAGCATCGTAGCGTGATGCTTGAACAAGCTTGGAAAGATCGAGCGAATCCCTGCTCACTATCGGGGCCACAGCGTCGTAGAAGTAGAGAAAATCCTCACCGCAGAACTCTTTGATGGATCGGGTGAGCGCCTCAGAAGTCAGAGGACCGCTTGCGAGGATCGTTAATCCTCGAGGTATCTCTGTAACCTCCTCACGGATAAGATCGATCAACGGATGTTCCTCTATCCTCTGAGTTACCTTCGAGGCAAAGCATTCTCGATCCACCGTAAGTGCGGTACCAGCCGGGACAGAGCACTCCTGTGCGATCTTCAAGAGCTCGCAGTCAAGGAGTCTAAGCTCTTCCTTTAAGAGTCCCTGCGCCCGCGTGGGACGGAGCGAACCAAGCGAGTTCGAACAGATCAGTTCGGCCAGCCTATCAGTGGTATGGGCTGGAGTATTCTTAGTTGGTCGCATCTCATACAATTTCACTCGGATTCCGCGTTTTGCCGCCTCAAGTGCAGCAGCGCAGCCGGCCAGCCCTCCACCAACAACCGTAATCCCTTGAGAGGGGGTTTTATCCACCTCTAATGTGAGGATGGCGGGGAATCGGATTTTCCATTCGTGTTCGGCTCCTCAGGGGCAAGGGTTGAGGCGGAGTCTCCTGGCGGATAGAAACTCAGGCTCTCTGCAAACCGGGGCGCGGACTCGCAAAAGTCAACAATGGATAGATCGCGCATAAGGCGGAAAGCCGCATCGGAAGTGTCGGCAGAAGGCCCACCTGGAGAAAACTGGCGGAAGGAGTGAATCTTGCCGCGGAGGAAGTTGCCCACCGAGTCAACCTCAACCACCAGAAGCGGCGCGTAGCCGAGCTCAGCGACAAGCTGCATGCACCGGTAGGTGCAGAAGTTACCAAGGCTGTAGGCGATGAGCCGATCATTGTAAACCTCCATACCACGTGGAACATGAGGGCCGTGACCGATCACGAGATCGGCCCCTGCGTCAATCATCTCGTGCGCAAACCGGATAACGTTGCCGCGCGGCTCGCCGTAGAGATTTTCGAAAGAATCCATGGTATGGAGTGCCTTTGTTCCTTCGCTGCCCCCGTGAAAGCTCACGATGAGTATGTCAAACTTCTGCGCCAGCTCAGCAACCTCCCTGCGGCATAGATCAATATTCAAAATCGAGCGTGGCGACGAGCCGGTGGAGAAGGCGATAAGACCAATCTTGAAGATGTCTACAATGAACTCCGCTACCTCGCCGTTCTTGCTCGAGTACTGGATCCCCAAGCTGTCCAGGATACGTTTGGTCTCCACCATGCCTGCGTAGCCGAAGTCTCGTGCGTGGTTGTTTGCAAGGCCCATCACGTCGAAGCCTGCGGTCGCCAGGTTCTTGGCAAGCTTGGGGGGACAGCGGAAGGCGAAGGTGCGTGGATTGGAGGTATTCTTGGTACATGCCCTTGCTGTGGTGATCGGTCCTTCAAGGTTGCCGAAGGCTATGTCTACCGCACGCAGGATTGGGGCGGGGTCTTCAAATAAAAGTGCGCCGTCCTGGGGCGGCAGCTTCGGAGACGGATAGTCGGTACCCATCATGATGTCGCCAACTGCGGCTATCGTGATCTTGCGTGCAGGGGGAAAAAGTGCAGCAACCTTTTCCTGAGACGGGCGAATGATTCGCTCCATCACGCCGGTTGAGGCAAGAACTATCCCTGCAATCCCCAGAACTGCAGCTACGACAACTGCCACTAGAATCGACCACAGGCGCTTACTCGTCTTCAAAACGGCTCCTTTTGTTCAAGCCAAAAGAGAGGATCCACCGCAATCCCGTTAATGTAGACGCTCATGTGCAGGTGAGGCCCGGTTGCAAGCCCGGTTGAACCCACAAATCCCAACGTATCACCTGCCTCGACCTCATCCCAATCATCAACACTCCTCTCGATCATGTGATAGTAAAGGCTCTTAACCCCCGCTCCATGGTCGAGGATCACGAACGTCCCCTGGCGGATAAAGGTATCGCGCGCCATCACCACCCGGCCTGGACAAGGGGCAAGGACAGGAGTCCCTTCTGGAACGGCGAAGTCCAGGCCCGAATGATGCCAGAGCTTGCGGCCTCCTGTCCAGCGCTCATCCCCATATGTACCTGAGATCTTCTTAGGACAGGGGAATATCTCAGGCAAAATTGCGTAGTATTCCTCAGACGGCGCATTGATCATCTCGACTACCGTCTTGTATTCCTCCTGTTTACGGCGCTCGTTCGTAGTATCTATCGTTCCCTTCTTCGAGGCAGGTAGGGTGATTACCGACTTTCGGAATTTAGTCGGTACGACCTGAATCGCGGTATCGATCACCTCCTTTGCGCTGCCACCTTGCGAGAGCTTTATGCGGATCGGTTTGCGGCCCGGATCGGTCTTGTATGAGGTTCCTATTATTGCAACGAAGCTATCTCCTAAAGGTATTAAAGGATAGGGCTCTCCGCGGTAGGAAAGCGAGAGAAGCCCGTGTTCTTGCGTCTCTACGAAGAGGTAGCAAATCTCCCCCTGCTCGAGCGTGTCCGAAGAAAGCCTGACCTCAAGCGGTGCGGCCAGAAGACAGATAAGGCTAAACATAAGATAAAGTTTACCCCTAAGTTGATAAGAGTCAAGCGATTAGGCAACAAAACGGCTGAATCTTGCAGGTTATTTGACAGCGATGAAGCCATTCGTATAATCTTCTAGCCACCAAGGAGGATTTATGAAAAGAATAATGGTTGCTGTAGTGCTGTTTCCATGCGTATTGCTTGCTTTAAGATTAACCGATTACGATGTGGACCAGAGCAGTGACCAGGTCCTCTCCACTGGATTTAACTACCATCTCGGTATGACTGGAGGTGATGTTGTTTCTAACTTTGGGAATGCTTCCCTCAACTTCGAGAGGTTTCAGGCAACCCTGCCCTCAAGCTATAACCTCAACTTATTCGGCAACCTGAGCGCTAACTTTGAGCAAGACACCTTAACTCCCGACACATTGGATACAGACACCACTCAACAAATCAACTACCAGATCCAGTGGGAGGCGAAGTACAACAAGTACTTAATCTCCGGCAAAGATTTCCTGGCCTTCGCAAAGCTGGAAGGCGATGTATTGACTGGTTACGATTATCCTGCGACACAAGCCATCATCGGTTTGGGTTACGGCCGATTCGTCAGCGCTACCCCGCTCGCCCGTGCTCTGCGGATCGAAGAAAGGATGCTGGCTCAAGGCGTGCTACTCGACAGCCTGAACCTCGGAACATTAATGAGTTTCGCCAGGGAGTTGGCACCGGAAGCCAAACGAACCTACAAGGAGAGGTACTACTATTGGGAACGTGAGTACTACAAATCACTGGAAAGCATCCTTAACAGGTCGAATCTCCTGCATAATGCGGAATTAGGCAGCGCCGGCTCCTTGATCATCACGGACGTGCTTGATGAATACATCTCCACACGCTATTACGGATACGAAGTGAACCTAGGGGTAGGTTACGACCTGCTTCCCGCCTACAAAGCTGCCGGACGTGCCGCATTTGCCAGTCTGGCCTTTGACTTTGCCCATCCCCTTGGTTTTCGGAACCAGCTCATTGAAAAGACAAACCTGCGCTTACCCTTCACCTCGGGAAAGTTCGGCAAGGAACTCCACGGAAGTCTGCTGCTTTCAGTTCTCTACGAGGTAAACTCAATGATTGATCTCGTCGGAACCTACCAGCTGAACGTAGACCGCACAAGGCCGGAAGAAGCAGAAGACTACAGCTTTGTTATACACAACCAGCTAACCGGAACGTTCGACTACCTGATCGTAGACCACCTCGTGATGTCGAACACCTTGGCATTAAACCACTCCACACGGGTAAAAGGCCTCTCAGCCGAGATCTCAAGCAAGATCAGCTTCCGCTTCTTCTAAGGCATTACCAAGGAGCCAGGTTGATCCTGTGGAGAAGGGCACTTTGAATTCTACCACGTCTAAGAGGTTTCTTCCCTACTATTGGGAAGAGCTAAAGAAACTTCTGAGGCCTGCCGGCCCCTTGGTGGTATGCGCCGTATACAGCTTTGTTTTGATCTTCCCCCGTTATCACCGCAAGCTTTTCCGGCTTAACCTGTTCGAGCGCCAGTTCCGTTTACCGGAAAAGATGGCCGTGGACGGGTTATGGTTCCTGCTTCTGCCCGTTGTAATAATCCTAATACTTCGACTGATCTCCATCGCGTGGCCCAAGATAAAGGAGACCTTCCCGCAGCACCGTTTCCGCGACTTCGGCTTCAGACTGGGACGAGGCGTTGGGTGGCGCGATGTCGCAATCTTCTTCGCTATCATGCTTGGATTCGTGCTATTCGCGGTATTCCAGAAGGACTTTGCGAGAACTTATCCCCTCTTCGAGCTTGCCCGAGAGAGCCTTAATGTGTTCCTTATCTGGGAGGCGGTGCACCTTTTGCATATGTTTGGCTGGGAGTTTCTCAATCGCGGTTTTCTTTTGTTCGGGCTTGAGCCAAAGTTGGGGCGCTGGGCCATCCTTGCCAGTGCCATCCCCTTCGCGTTACTTCACATAGGTAAGCCTGAACTTGAGGCGTACGGATCCTTCATTGCGGCAATAGCCCTTGGATGGCTTGCACTACGATCACGGAGTTTCTTGCCCTGCGTGTTCCTTCACTGGGCGGTAGCGTTCACCATGGATCTCCTGGCCATCATCCGTTCAGGAGGTTTCGCTTAGTGCACCCAAAGGAATGCCGAGTGTCTCGAGAGAAACTTTGCGGCGGATCCATCGTGGCACTCCCCTGCCTCCAACCCTGGTAACGATCTCCCCGCGCACGAACTACCTTTACTTGACAAGGACTGAGCTCAGGTTATACTTTAGGTTATGAGAAGGATGACATTTCCCATACTTTTAATCCTAGCCTGCGTTCTGGCATGCGGAACGCAGGAAGAACGTATCCTGGTGCGTGTGGGAGACGAGACGATCAATGTGAAGGATTTTCTCGCAGCCTACCGACCACGGTCCTACCCCAGCGAAGAAGCCGAGCTTGAGGCAAAGAAACAGGTTCTGGACAAACTAATCGAAGATAAGCTCCTGGTAGCCGAGGCTAGAAGTCGCGGATACGAGGAGGATCCGACCGTCAAGGAAGGTCTCCAGGACGCTGTTGACAGGGTTCTAATCAACACCCTTTACATGAAAGAGGTCGTTGAGAAGGCAAAGGCTTCACGTTTGGATGCGAAACGTTTCTACGAAGCCGATAAGATTCTTCTTACGCTGAGTATCATTCATATCGACTCCGACACGTTGGGTTATCTGATCCTGCAGGAGTTCTCAACTGGTGTGCCATTCGACACCCTGGCGGTGCGTTACTCAACCCATCCTAGTGCTCGCAACGGCGGTAAGGTAGGCACCATTCCGTTGTCCACCTTCTTCGAGAACCCGGCATTCAGGGAGCTCTCCCGCCTTAAAGAGGGACGCAGCACCTTGCCACTAGAAAATGAATCCGGCGGTTACGACATCTACTATCTCGCCGAACGCAGCGAGAAGGAGGATCAGCCTCCCTTCAAGGAGATGGAAGCCTCCATTGTCAAGCAGATCGAGCGTATGCGGCAGGGCAAGCTGAGTTACGAGAGTCTGGAGAGGCTGTTTGAAGAGGCAAATATCGAATACAATAACATCGGCCTTGCGCTGCTCTCCAAGCCAAGGGAGGCTTTGAGCGAGGCCGAACTTGCAACCTGGACCATCAAGGTCGGCGGAGAGGTTACAGACAGCGTTGGTTCTATGCTTGCAGTATACAGCCGCTTCCCCGAGGGTGTTCCGCCTCACCAGCTTCAGGCCTTTGCTCAAAACGTAGCTCAGCGCCCGGCGCTCGTTAGTGTTGCTCTCAAACGCAAGCTTGATCGCGATCCGGCGGTTAAGGAGGCTATCGATGCCTACATAGCATCCCAGATGCGGAACAGGATATACGCAGAAGAGGTGCTCGAAAAGATCGAGATCGGCGCGGAGGAGGTACGTGCTTACTACGATGAACATCCTGACGAGTTCTTTGTTCCTGAAAGGCGCAAACTTTCAATCATACGAACGTCCTCCTACAGCGACGTCCAGCAAGCCTTCTCCCTTCTGCGTCAAGGCCAGCCCTTCGAAGAGGTCGCTCGTCGCTTTTCAGATCATCAGCAGTCTGCCAAGCGCGGAGGCTCAATAGGCTTCAGGAAAGCGGGCGACGTTTCCTTCAAGACCTTCGTGGAACAGGGGTTCAGGCTCGCCAAGGGCAACTACTCCAGATCATTTGAGGTTCCCGGCGGCTTCGGGATTGTCAAGGTGGATGACGTTCAGCCGGCCTACACCAAGGAGTTCGACAGCGAGGAGCGCCGTATCGAACGCAGACTGCGAGGAGGGGAGGAAAAGGAAGTTAAGGCCGCGTTTATCGAAGAGTTGCGCAAAAAGATCAAGGTAACGATCGACGAGGGGTTGCTGCTGCGTGTAGGTAAGGTGGAGGAGGAACCGGAGGGCGAGTCGAGTTAAGAGTTTTCGAGGATATAAACCAATCAGAGTCTTCTGGATAGAGGAGTAGAATCCATGAGGAAGGAATCGGCGAAGAAAAAATCGGTAAGGAAAGAGCCGATGAATAAAAAGAGATGGCTGCCGTGGGCTATCGTCATAGGCGCGGTTGTTGTGCTCGTGGCTGTGCTCCTTATCTTGAACCCACCTTTTGTTCAGAGCATAGTCGGTGGTTCGGACGTTGATGGGGCTGATACAAAGATTGTTGCCCGTGTCGGTTCGTCCAAGCTTACCCTTCAGGACTACCAGACGTTGGTGACCCTGTACGTTCCGCCTGAGAGCAGGAACCAGGTTGATCCAATGGAGATCATAAGCGTCTGGATAGAGCAGGAGATAGTATACCGACAAGCTAAACGGATGGGGCTTGAGAAGAGGGACACGGTTCGTGCAGCCCTTGATCAGCTCAGCTTCGCATACGAGATCAATCGCAAACAGGTTTTGACCCAGGCATGGCTGTCTGAAGCAAGCAAGAATATAACGGTCTCTCAAGATAAACTCAGGGGTTATTTTAATGCCCATAAGGAGGAGTTTCTCTACGAGGTGAAGGTCTCTCAGATTGTGGTCTCCGATCCTATAGTTGCCACACAGATTCACCAGCAGCTTAAGGGTGGTGCCGACTTCCTAAAGCTGGCCGAGCAGCATACGCTTGATCCGCTCAAAGGCGAACCTAGTTCCTACATCCCAAGGGGGTCGGGCCTCCTTACCTTGGCGATGGAGGACGCTGTCTTTGCGCTTGGCCCCGGAGAGTTCACCGAGCCCCTCTTTACCCCTCAGGGACTCAGCATGATCTTCAAGCTCATAGACAAGCGAAAGGTTCGTAAAGACATAGAGTTTAAGGAGGTAGCCTCCTACCTTCAGGCTATGCTTTCCAACGAACGGGCTGAGCAGGTTATTACACAAAAGGTTGATTCCCTCAAGAACGCGGCCCAGTCCGAGATCGAGATCCGTATAGAGAATCTTTTTTACTAGGGTGCTGTGACGCTCTTATTGGCCTTAGCGCTGGTGGGGGGGAGTGCTGACCGGGTGGTGGGCGTGGTAGACGCCGACCCGATCCTTTCAAGCGAGGTTGAGGCGATGGTGATCCTTGCCAATCTTGAGGCCCCATTACTGGAAGGAACCGAAGACTCGATAAGGCTTGTGGTGCTCGATCGCCTTATCGCCCAAAAGCTTATCTTTAAGAAGGCCGCACTTGACTCGGCGATAGAGATTGACCGAGAGGATATAGCCAAAGGCGTCGATCGTCGGTTGGAAGCCTTCTACGCCCAGCTTGATTCATTCCCCGAGACTCGAGCCGAGTTGGAAGAGGCGGGGTTGACTCGTGATCGGCTGCGCAAATTGCTCATGAATCAGGGACGGTTCCAGGCTATTATCCAGCAGATGTTTACAGCGCAGGGTAAGATACAACCCTACGTCTCGCCCAACGAGGTCAGGAAATTCTACGAGCAGAACAAAGACTCCATAGCTGTGGTTCCCGGCTACATCCGCATGGCTCACATCGCCTTCAGCATAAGACCTTCGGCGGCAGAGCAGGCCCGCATAGAAAGAAAGATTATGGAGGTTCTCGATATCCTCTCCCGGGGCGGCGATTTCGATATTCTGGCGGAGTCATTCTCCGAAGATACCCGTACCCGCTCGCGAGGCGGTTCGCTTGGTTGGGTAAAGCGTGGGGATCTTTTGCCTGAGATCGACTCGGTTCTCTTCTTCCTGCCTGTGGGTCGTGTTTCACCGCCGGTTCCCTCTCGCCAGGGCTACCACCTCTTTCTCGTGGAGGCTCGTTCAGGGGATAAGGTCTATGCACGACACATACTCTTCAAACAGCACATAACCAGGCGAGATACACTTCGGGTTCTTGAGCTTGCGGATAAGATAAGGGAGGAGATACTCTCAGGCGAGCTGACCTTTGAGGAGGCCGCACGAACCTACTCTGAGGACCTTACAACAAGCGAGCAGGGCGGCTTTATTGGTGAGGTTCCGTTGGCCGCGCTTACCCCACCATTTGATTCGGTTGCCGCAACCATTGACTCAGGCCAGGTAAGCAAACCGTTTATCTCGGAGATGGGCGTGCACCTTCTATATGCTGAGGATAAGCATGATGAGCGCATACTTTCCTTTGATGAGATGCAGGCCCAGATACGCAACTATCTGGCTGCCTTGAAGCAGGAGGAGTGGCTTGAGGATTTGGTTGCTGAGGCTCAAGAGGAGTTCTATGTCGAAAAAAGGTTCTAGAAAGACCTCTGCTGCAGCTGCAATTGGTGCCGAGGAGCTACGCCGGATTATAGAGGTCACCGGAAAGCTGCTTTCGACCATAGACTTCGACCAGCTGCTTGAGATCATACTTGAGAGCGCCAAATCCCTGACCCGCTCCGAAGCGTCATCTCTGCTTCTGTTGGACGAGAAGGTGGGCAAACTGCGCTTTGCGGTGGCCACAGGTGAGGCCAAGCAATCTCTGGCTTCCCTTTACGTTCCTGTGGGTGAGGAGAGCATCGCGGGATATGTTGCGGTACATGGGAAGCCGCTTGTGGTCAACGACGTCAAGAAGGACGGTCGGTGGTACTCCGGTGTGGACGAAGCCACCTCCTTTAAGACGCGTTCGATCCTTGGTGTGCCCCTGAAGCTTAAGGGTAGGACCGTCGGTGTGATCGAGGTGCTCAACAAGGAGATGGGAGCCGAGTTTACTAAGGAAGATGTCAATCTTCTGGAACTCCTTGCAGGGCAGGCGGCCCAGGTGCTGCGAAATGCCCAGGAATACATGGACCTTCGAGCCTCCAAGCGGGCGATCGAGGCGGCGCAGGAACTCAGATACCGGATCGTCGGCCGTGATCCAAGGCTAATGGAGGCGATTGATCTTGCAAAGCGCGTGGCGTCCTCGAACACAACGGTTATCATTACCGGCGAGAGTGGAACAGGCAAGGAGCTCCTGGCACGCTACATACATCTGGAGAGCCCGCGTCAGGAGGGGCCTTTCTTGATAGTTAGCTGCGCGGCCATCCCAACCACCCTGATCGAGAGTGAGCTCTTCGGTTATGAAAAGGGTGCATTTACCGGTGCTACCACGCGTAAGGAGGGTAAGTTCGAGCAGGCACACAAAGGGACCCTCTTCCTTGACGAGATCGGCGATCTGGGGCTTGAGACACAGGTCAAGATGTTGCGCTTCATCGAGAACAAGGAGTTCGAGCGACTGGGAGGCAAAGAGCGACTGAGTGTGGATGTACGCGTTATCACCGCAAGCAATCAGGATTTACCTGTACTTATCCGCGAAAAGAAATTTCGTGAGGACCTATACTACCGGATAAACGTTTTCCCGATTGAACTTGCACCGTTGCGTGATCGAAAGGATGACATCCCTCTTCTGGTAGAGCACTTCATAAAACTCTTCAACATGGAAACCACCAAGGGGATTGATGGGGTTGAGGCTGCCGCTCTGGCCAAGCTTAGAGCTTACGAGTGGCCAGGGAACATACGCGAGCTGCGCAACGTGATTGAACGAGCGTTTGTGCTCTCCCACGGTTTCTCGATTCGAGCTGAGGATATCGTTATAGGCAAGGGTCCGCACGAGGAACGTACCGATATCTTTGCCGAAGATAAGCCCTGGCTTGAGGCGGTGCAGGAGTTCAAAAGCCAGTATCTGTATCACACCCTTAAGAAGACAAGGGGCAACCATAAAAGGGCCGCCCAGATGCTGGGAATTCAACCCAGTTACCTGTCGCGACTCAAGAAGGAACTGGGTCTTGAGAAGGAGGAGTTTTGAGCGAAGGCAGGCGCCTTCTATCCGTATTTGTAGCGCCCAACGAACTATTCACAGATCTAGGTGAGCGACCCCGCTGGCTTGTGCCGTTCATTATCTTGATACTTGCGGCTGCCGTAGCCAGTCTTTTGCCCCGTCTTTTGCTCCCGACGGAGGTATGGCTGGATGCCATGCGTCAGCAACTGCCCGGAGGCGTTGAGATGAGCCAGGAGCAGATGGCGGTAGTTACGACAACTATGCGCTCGCCCGTGAGCGTTGCATTAAACGCTCTCGTAGGAATCCTTATAAGCGGTGGCGGAGCCATCCTTGCCACACTTTTCTTCTGGGCACTTTTTTCCATCTTGGGTGGGAAAATCAGTTTCACGAGGTCCTTTGCGGTGGTTTCTTACAGTAGTTTGATAAAGGTCCTGGGGATGGTTCTGATCGTTACCCTTACATTGATACTGCAACGGCTTGACATTCAAACCTCGTTCGCTCTTCTACCCGCCCTTAAACCGAACACTTATCTTTATCGTCTTGCCGCCCAGGTTGACTTCTTTACCGTGTGGCGGTTAATCATTATGGGACTGGGCTTTTCAGTTGTTGCCAATGTTCCTAAGGTTAAGAGTTATCTTTCGGTGATCATTCCCTGGATACTTTTATCTCTTGCAATGGCGGCTCTGCGTTTCGGCTTTTCCAGGTGATCGAATCTGACGTTTTGATAGTGGGTGCCGGTCCTGCCGGATCACAGGCGGCTTATCAGCTATCAGAGGCCGGGTTAAGGGTGGTGGTTCTGGAAAAGACCTCACTTGACCGCGAGAAGCCCTGCGGCGGCGCTATTCAGACCGGCGAGCTTTTAGAGTTCGGAGCCCCACCCGAGAAAATTATCGAACGCAAGATTTCTCAGGCGCGAATCTTTGGACCAGATGGTTCGGCACTTACCATATCCACCCAGCATGAGAACCAATCCGGGATCACCGTAAAACGTTCAGTCTACGACCGCTGGCTGCAGAAGCGGGCGGCAAAGGCTCAGTTCATCGAACACGCCCAGATTACAGCCCTCCTCAGATCGGGTAACCGCTGGCAGGTTATCGCCACCGCACGTGATGAAACTGTAACCATAGAAGCTGCTTTACTGATACACGCAGCCGGCGGCAACGCCTCGGTGCTTGAACGAAAGCTCGGACTTGAACCTTTCCCCTACCAGGGCATGGGCATCACCTGTCAGTTCTGGCTCGATGCAGGAAAAGAAGTTCTGGACAAAGCGTTCGGCTCAGCCATCGAGTTCCACTTTGTTCCCGATCGAATCCATGAGGGCTACTTCTGGCTCTTCCCAAAGAAAGATATCCTTGTTGCAGGCGTAGGGACTACCATGGACGTGATACGCGGACGAAAGCCTTCCCTCAAGGTTGAGCTGGAAGAGTTTCTTAAGGAACAGTTTCCTCGCCTCGGACTGTCCCCCTCCGCACCCCGTATCCGGCAGGATGGAGGCAAGGTCCCCATGAGACTGCGCAAACCGATCTACGGCGATGGATTGATGGCCATCGGCGATGCCGCTGGCGTTGGCTCAATCATCCACGGCGGAGGGATCTATCAGGCACGCAAGTCCGCTCTATTCGCGGCCGACGCCGCTCTAGAGTATCTTGACGGCGATTCCAAAGCGCTCAAGCGATACCAGGACAGGGTGCATGAACACTTCACAGAGCACGAACGCCGCTGGGACAACCGTCTGAAACCCTTTCTTACTGACAATCATCTGGTTCGCTTGATTCTGGGAAAGGGGCGTGATGATTCCTCGATCCGTGAGGGGTTGGGAATCCTTCTCTCGTCAACAGAAGGTCATCGCCGAGCGTACGAGCTTATAGAGAAAGCGTCCTTTGCCCTTATTGCGGATGAACTGGATGAGATCATACGTGATGAGCGTGAGCAGATCAATCGGGAACTAAAGACCCTTTTTACCGACGATACCCATCTGCATCGAATGGTGAACGAGGTCCTGCTCCGGGGAGGCAAGAGGCTTCGGGCAGTTTTGGTTCTTCTTGTGGGCCAGGCGTTGGGTGCTGCGATCGAGGATCTCCTTCCCGTCGCCCTTGCTTACGAGGTCTCGCACACCGCATCCCTTGTCCACGACGACATCATAGACGGCGGGGAGTGGAGACGTGGGGCAGAGACCTTGCATCGAAAATACGGCGTAGGGCACGCGATTACTGCGGGCGACGCGCTCCTGATCAAAGGCTTCCAGATGCTTGCTTCCTATCAAGAGCGCGATGGGGTGGACAAGGAGACCCTGGTTCGCCTCATCAGTGTAGGTTGCCGTTCCGGCCTGGAGGCATCCGAAGGCGAGGTGCGCGACATAAACTTCTCGCCAGCCGAGATCGAGGATAAAACGGTCGACGACTACATTGAACTCATACGTCTCAAGACCGGCGCGCTTCTGGAGGCGGCTACAGAGGCGGGTGCGGTTCTTGCCAAGGCCCCCGATGATGCCACCACCGCCATGCGGGAGTTCGGCCGCGAGCTTGGGATTGCGTTCCAGATATACGACGACGCCAAGGATCTTTTAGCCGCGTCCACCGTGAGCCTTAAGTCCCGGTTCACCGACATCAAGAAGGGCAAGCTCACGGCCCAGCTTATACACACCGTTCACGCGGCCACCGATGAGGACCGCAAAAAGCTTCTGCACCTTTTGTCTCTGGGAACCTCGGAGGGCGCGGAGGAGATTCTTGAGCTCTACCGCCGCTACGACGCTTTGAAATTCAACCAGAGGCTATCGCGCCAGCATCTCGATCTTGCAGCGAAGAAGCTTGAGCTATTGCCGGAATCGGTCTGGAGAGAAAAACTTGAAGGTATCCTGCGGGTTCTTGGCTACTGGACCCGTTTTGCACCCGAGGATGGAGGATAGATTGAATCAAAAAAGCCGTAGGGGCACGGCATGCCCTATGAGCGCAAAATACACTCAAGGGGTACGCTGTGCCGTACCCCTACCAGACTGAACCAATGGGTAGAGAAAAAGTTATAATCAAAAAGGTCGAGCGCTACGATCCGGATGCAATCCAAGTGTTTGTTGCCGACGCTATCAAAATCCTTGATGTCAAGCCCAAACCCCGCGCGTTCATCAAGCCCAATCTGGTTCAGGCCACGAGATACGCTGAGCACGCCTACACCCATCCGGAACTGCTCCGGGCGATATTCAGGGCGCTGAAGGAATCTGGAGCCGCCGAACGTATCCTCTTTGAGGACTGCGGACTTATGATGCCATTGCGTTATGTCTACCGCAAATCCGGTTATAAAAAGCTGTGCTGGGAGGAGGGTGTGCGCTTCCTCAACCTTGCAGAGGCGGTGCACGACGTAACGATCAAGGCTCAGCATGGCCAGGTGCACGATGAGCTGCCAATACCGTCAATACTCATCCAGGACGGCATCCGGGTGTTCGTACCCAAGCTCAAGATCCACGCCCAGACCGACATAAGCGGTGCGGCAAAACTTCTCATCGGTTTAATCAAGCGATCTCTCCGGCTGCACGGGCATCACTACGATCTGGATCGAAAGATCGTTGACGTGCTGGAAGCCTATCCACCCGATCTGGTTATAATAGACGGCATCACCCTGGGGACTAACGGTGCAGGCTGTCCTGATCCGTATCCCTTGAATCTTCTAATCGCCTCTCGCAACGCGGTGGCTGCGGACGCTTTAGCGGCGCATCTTGTGGGTTTTGATCCGGCAAAGATCACTCATCTCAGATTAGCAGCAGGGCGCGGTCTGGGACCCTGTGATCTTGCCGATATCGAGATCATCGGTGAGGATATTAAACCATTACCCCCCGGTACTTTTGCCGAACCAGAGATAGACAGCCTCAACCCTTATATCCGCTACTTCGAGGGCCAGGTGCACGAGGGAAAACGCTGCCGGGGCGGGTGCATCGGTTTCGTTGCCGAGGCGATTTACTACATCAACCACTACCGTGCGTGGCGTAGCCAGGAGAAGGTGAATCCTGCGGCAAGGTTTCTCTTCCGGCTTCTGGGCCAGGAGCCGCATCAGGAGCGCCCCAGGAAGGTCGGGATAGTGGTCGGAGACTACAAGGGTGATCTCCCCGAGGAGTTACGCGCCAACCTTATATTCGTCGGCGACTGCACTCGTGCCGGCGACCTTAGGCCGCGTACTCATCTCAAGGGATGTCCGGTGTTTATGTCCCGGATTGTTTTTCAGACGGCGCGGCAGGCGAGGCTCTTGAATCCGTATCTCGACGTGATGGAAGGCCCTGCGTTCATCCGTGCCTTTATCGAGGAGCAGTTCATGTGCGGGTGGAACAGGCTTATCCATCCATTGAAGAAAAAAGATTGAGGAGGAATAGATGATTGGCATTATCCTAGGTTCGATAGGGGGAATGCTGGTTGTGGTGCTTCTCGTTATCCTCATAGTGCTCATTTTCAATCAACGCAGAAAGCAGGAAGACGCGGAGCGCATCCGCAAAGAGGAAGCCGAGAAGATCAAAGAAAAGCTCATAAAGCTTGAAGCACTGGCATCCAACCCTGCCGAGATGAAGACACTAGCTGAGATCAACAAGCGCCTTGAGGCGACCACCAACCTGTTCGGCGCCATCCGCAAGGACCTGGGCGCGATGCAGGAGGCGGCCAAGGGGATGCAGGACGTAGGCAAATCCATCTCCACCTTCCAGGAGCTTTTGTTATCCCCCAAGGTGCGCGGCGGGTTCGGTGAGGTTCTGTTAAACGAGCTCATCAAGGACGTGCTGCCTGCGGCCAACTACGCGTTCCAGTATAGATTCAAGGACGGTACAATCGTGGACGCGGTCATCAAGACCAAAGACCGCATCATACCCATCGACTCAAAGTTTCCCTTGGAGGAGTTCCAGCGCATGGTAGCCGATGAGGTCGATGAAGAACACTTCAAGTCGCGCTTCAAGCAGATCATGCGTCCCCGGGTGAACGAGGTGAAGCAGTACATTAAGCCTGACGAGGGCACGGTCAACTTCGCTTTAATGTACATCCCTTCGGAGAAGTTATACTCACGGCTCTCCGGGATCGATGAGCTGATGGTGGCCTTCCGCAGGATTCGGGTCTTCCCGGTCTCCCCTTCTACTTTCTACCAGTTCCTTGAGACCATCATTCTGGGGCTGCGCGGCCTGGCCATTGAGAAGGAGGCGCAGCGCATACTTGATACCCTCAACCGTCTGGCCAAGGAGTTCGACACCGCGCGTGAAGAGTGGGAGGTGGTGGGCAAACATATAACAAACGCTCGCAACAAGTATGATGAGGTTGCCAAACGCCTCGAACAGATCGGCACTGATATCAAGGCCCTGGAGGTAAAGGGTGAGGAGCGGCAGAAGGAGATCCCGCTGTGAGGGGGTAAATGATTGGAAGATTCAAAGATTAACGGATTGAAGATTGGAAGATTTTAAGATTGGATTGAAGAGTGAAGATTAAGAGGTTTGAGGATCTGGAAGTCTGGCAGTTGGCAAGAAAGCTCGTCAACCAGATTTATGAGATATCCAAGAAAACCAAATTATCGAAGGACTTTGGATTGAGAAATCAAATTCAAAGAAGCGCGGTTTCAATAATGTCGAACATAGCTGAGGGATTTGAAAGGAAATCTAAGAAGGAATTCATACAGTTCCTCAGTATTGCTAAAGCATCAAGTGGTGAATTGAGAAGTAAATTGTACGTTACCCTGGATTTAGAATATTTGGATAAGAAGACGTTCGATGCCGCCTACAACCTATGTGAGAAGATTTCAAGATCGATTGCCGGTTTCATTAAGTACCTTGAATCTTCCAGTCCGCAATCTTGAAATCTTCTAATCCTGTAATCTGCAATCTTGCAATCTTCGAATCTTGTAATCTTTTAATCTTGTAATCTGTAATCTTCTAATCTGTGGATGCAAGGAGGTACTGTTATGAAACTTCTTGAAATGAACACCCACGAGTTTGCTAAGCAAGAACCCAGGCTCTGCTTCTGGCCGGTTGGAACAATAGAGGCGCATGACTTAGGGCCGCTGGGCACCGACGTGATTGCGCCGGAGTTCAATGCAGTGTTCCTCCCTACTCTTCCCTATGGCCTGGTCTCATCCCTTTCCGGTTATCCGGACGGGATGTGGGTGTCGGTGGAGACCTATAATAACCTTATTTTTGAGTTACTTGCGTCGTTGGCGATATCCGAAGTGGAGGCAGTGATCTTATTCAACGGGCACGACGGCGCAGAGGAGTTGGCCCTTGTGTATGCGGCGAATCCTGAGATAGTCCCCCAAACCTGGGGCGGCAGCCGGGCGTTCCGCTACCGCGAAGGCCTCAAGGCTTACCCATCGCCGCGTTCTTCGATGAAATACTCCGATTCAGAAGCAAAGCCCTTTACCGGAGAGTCGGCTAAAGCCTACTACCAGGCTCTGAAAACAAAGATATCTCAGGCAATCAAAGACATCCTCTCAAGCTGGAAGGGCTTCAACAAACTGGGTAAGTGATCAGACGAGCCACGCACGAAGAGCGGATACACTTAGCGCACGAGATCTGTAAAGAGGTCAAGGATGCTTTAGGGGATGATCTGCGTGCGTTTGTTATCTTTGCCTCCACCGCCAAGAACCAGGACGGCCCCTACTCCGATCTGGAGCTTATGGCCGTAGTTACCGATGACTACAAAAAGGACGCCTGCGGGTTCATGCGTGACGGGGTCTACTGCGAGGTCTACTATGAGCCATTCTCCAAAGCCCTGAAAGATGCGGCTGAGGTGGATACCGACTGGCCTATTGCCGCCGATCAGTGGCACCGCATGCTGCCCATCTACGTTAGAGAAGGCGACGATTGCCTTGATCAAATCCGCACCGCTGCGCATAAGGTCCTGAAAGACGAAGTTAAGTTCCGCAGGTGTGCCGGGGAGGTGATGGTTGAGGTTCAGGAAGAGATCTGCTCGCTCATGAACGCATGGGAGAGGAAGGTTACATCGGATACATCAACCCAGCTGTTCCACTTCTCCTCATCGGTGCTTCGCCTGGTCGGGGTTGTGAACCACTACTTCTACCAGAGCTACCGCAACGCGTGGGAGGAGTCAAAGGACTTGCCCAATCTTCCAAAAGACTACGCCCGCCTCATCGAGATGGTTCACGGTGAGGTTGAAACATCACTCCAGAATCGCTATAATGCCGCCCTGGAGTTGTGGCAAAACATCCAGGATTGGGTGAAGGAGCAAGGGATTGAGTGGACGCGAAGCGATTTGAAACTGCCCAAGAAGGAGGCGTAGTGGCAAAGCACAAGATTGCGGTGCTGCCCGGTGACGGGGTAGGTAAAGACGTCACCGAAGCGGCGATGATTGTTTTAGAAAAGATCGGACTTGATGCCGAGTATCTCTACGGCGACGTGGGCTGGGAGTTCTGGTGCAAGGATGGTGAACCTCTGCCTGTGCGCACTGTTGACCTCCTTCGCTCCACCGACTGCTGCCTTTTCGGCGCCATCACATCTAAGCCCAAGCAGGAGGCCGCGGCCGAGCTAACCCCTGAACTGCAGGGCAAAGGATTAATCTACCGTTCGCCCATCGTGCGTCTGCGTCAGCTCTTTGACCTCTACACCAACCTGAGGCCGTGCAAGGCCTATCCGGGTAATCCCCTGGTCTATAAAGAAGGCATTGACCTGGTTATCTTCCGTGAGAACACCGAGGGGCTTTATGCCGGCATCGAGTGGCATCCGGTTCCTGAAAACATCCGCGCCGCCATCGATACCCATCCCAACGCCCGCAAGTTCGCCGATACCTCCAACGACGACATGGCCATCTCCGTGCGGCTCTTTACCCGCAAGGGATGTCAGCGTATCCTGCGGGCAGCGTTCGAGTTCGCCAAGCGCTACAACAGACGTTCGGTCACGGTGATAGAAAAGCCTAACGTGATCCGCGAGACCTCAGGTCTCATGATCCGCGAGGCTCGCAAGATCGCTGCCGAGTATCCGGACATCCCCCTGTGGGAGGCCAACGTGGACGCCATGGCGATGTGGCTACTCAAGAATCCCTTGGACTACGACATCCTGGTTGCTTCCAACATGTTCGGGGATATTATCTCCGATCTCTGCGGGCAGCTTGTCGGCGGGCTTGGTTTTGCCGCGTCTGCCAACATCGGTGACGACTATGCGCTCTTTGAACCCACCCACGGCTCTGCACCCAAGTATGCGGGACAGTACAAGGTGAACCCTACGGCGATGCTCATTACTACCCGCTTGATGCTTGACTGGCTTGGCGAGAACGAGAAGGCCGAGAGGTTAGACGCCGCGATAGCCGCGGTCATCTCCGAGGGCAAGGTTCGCACCTACGACATGGGCGGAACGAATACCACCCTTGAGGTTGCCCAGGCGGTGGCGGAGAGACTGTAATCTATCCGCAGATTAACGCAGATTGTAGGGGCACGGCACAGCGTGCCCCTACGGGCATTAGGTCGGCTCGTTCTATGGAGTGCAACAACCATGTTGTTGCGATGTGCAATTATTGCAATGACACGGTCATTGCACTCCAAACTTTTCGTTATTTGTCATTGCGAGTTAGCCTCCGAAGGAGGCTACGAAGCAATCTCATATATTAGAGACGTATGGATAAGAGAGAGCCTATGAACATCCTCACTCTGGATAGTGGGTGATAGACAAAGGGTGGTTTATCTGAGGATTGTGCCACATATGAGATCGCCACGCCACCTTCGGTGGCTCGCGATGACAAGAAGAATGTAGGGGCCGGTCGCAAGACCGGCCCTTTTAATATTTCTTCCTCCTTGATGGAGGAGGTGTTTCCCCTTCCCCTGACGTTTCTTCGAAACGCCATCCCCTTCCACCAGGGAAGGGGAGATTATCTATGGAGTGCGACAACCGTGTTGTCGCTTAGCTCATACAACGAGACGCTCGTTGCACTCCAAACTTTTCGTTATTTGTCATTGCGAGCCCGCTTGTCTTTTCGGGCCGACTTACG